>VBCL01000133.1 GCA_005888865.1 Betaproteobacteria bacterium
CGATGTTCAATCGCCTGGTCGAGTTCGAGATCGGCACGACCAACATCGTGCCGGCGCTGGCCGAATCGTGGACCGTGTCGCCGGACGGGAAGACGTATACCTTCAAGCTGCGCAAGGGCGTCAAGTTCCACAGCAACGCCAACTTCAAGCCCGCGCGCGACTTCAACGCCGACGATGTGCTGTTCTCCTGGAACCGCATGGCCGACGACAACCATCCGTTCCACAAGATGACGGCCGGCCAGACCTTCTCGTACTACGACGACATGGGCATGAAGAACATCGTCGACAAGGTCGACGAATACACCGTGCGCTTCAACCTCAAGCGCCCCGAGGCGCCTTTCCTTGCGGACATGGCGATGGACTTCGCGTCGATCCTGTCGAAGGACTATTTCGAGGCGATGCAGAAGAAAGGCACGCCGAATGCGGCCGACGTCTATCCGATCGGCACCGGCCCGTTCGAATTCGGGTCCTACCAGAAGGACGCGATCATCCGCTACAAGGCGTTCGACCACTACTGGGGCGGGCGACCCAAGATCGATAACCTGGTCTACTCGATCACGCGCGATGCGACCGCGCGCTATGCCAAGCTCAAGACCGGAGAGTGCCAGGTGATGGCGTTCCCGAAGCCGGCGGATCTCGACGAGATGAAGAAGGATCCGCAGCTCAGCGTGCTGCAGAAGGAGGGCCTCAACATCGGCTACATCGCGTTCAACGTCGAGAAGAAGCCGTTCGACGACAAGCGTGTGCGCCAGGCGCTCAACCTCGCGACCAACAAGGAAGCGATTCTCAAGGCCGTGTACCTCGGCAACGGCCAGATGGCCAAGAATCCGATCGCGCCGATCCTGTGGAGCTACAACAACGCGGTCAAGGACTATCCGTATGATCCGGCGAAGGCGAAGGAGCTGCTCGCGCAGGCGGGGCTCGCGAACGGGTTCGAGCTCGAGCTGTGGTACCTGCCGGTGACGCGCCCGTACAACCCCGATGGCAAGCGCATGGCGGAAATGATCCAGGCCGACTGGGAGAAGGTCGGCGTCAAAGCGAAGCTCCTCACCTATGAATGGGCCGAGTACCGCAAGCGCGCCAAGGGCGGCGAGCACCAGGTGGTGATGTTCGGCTGGTCGGGCGACAACGGCGACCCGGACAATTTCTTCGTGCCCTTGCTCGGCTGCGAGGCGGTGAAAGGCGGCGGCAACAACGCGCGCTGGTGCAACAAGCCGTTCGAGGACCTGATCATCAAGGCGGCGCAGACGCCGAAGCAGGCCGATCGCGCCAAGCTCTACGAGCAGGCGCAGATGATCTTCAAGGAAGAGGCGCCGTGGATCACGGTCGCGCATTCGATCCGCTTCGACCCGATCCGCAAGGAGGTCAAGGGTTACAAGATGGACGCGACGGCGCACCACTATTTCGACAAGGCGGAGATCGCGGGCAGCCGAGCCGACCTCGCTGTGAAGTGACGCAGCTGTCCGAGAGCAAGAGGCGAAGCCTCGCGGCGATCGGGAAACAGCTGCGTCATCCCGGCGAAGGCCGGGATCCAATTTGCGACTCGGACGCGCCACTTCTACGAACTTGGGCCCCGGCCTTCGCCGGGGCAGGCTGCGGCCGGGATCCAAGTTTGGACGCAGAGGCGATCGCGGTACGAAATTGGGCCCCGGCCTTCGCCGGGGCGACACTCGCTTGTAGGGCACGGCGCAGGGGGGCGCCGACGGTCGCTAATTTTTTGCGTGCCTCATGTTCGCCTTCATCCTCCGCCGGGCAGCGCTGATCGTACCGACCTTCATCGGCGTGACGCTGCTGGCGTTCGCGCTGATCCACCTCATTCCGGGAGATCCGGTCGAGAACCTTTCCGGTGAGCGCGGCATGGACCCCGCGCGGCGCGAGCGGTTGCTGCACGAGTTCGGGCTCGACCGGGCGTTGCCCTTGCAGTACGCGGAATACATTGCGCAGGTGGTCAAGGGCGATCTGGGAACCTCGCTCACGACGCACGAACCGGTGCTCTCCGAGTTCCTGACGCTCTTTCCCGCGACCATCGAGCTTGCCTTGTTTGCCATGGTGCTCGCGGTCGCGCTGGGCCTGCCCGCAGGGATTCTGGCGGCGCTCAAGCGCAACACCGTCGCCGACTACGCGGTCATGGGCGTGTCGCTGACGGGATATTCGATGCCCATTTTCTGGTGGGCGTTGCTGCTTATCCTTTTCTTCTCCGTGCAGCTCGGCTGGACGCCGGTGTCGGGACGAATCGCTGTCGAATACGACGTCCCCGCCGCAACCGGTTTCATGCTGGTGGACACGCTGCGCGCCGGGGACTGGGACGCGTTCCGGTCGGCGCTGTCGCACCTGATCCTGCCGTCGATCGCCCTGGGAACGATCCCGCTCGCGGTCATCGCCCGAATGACCCGTTCGGCGATGCTCGAAGTGCTGCGCGAGGATTACGTGCGCACCGCACGGGCGAAAGGCCTGCCGCGCTGGCAGGTGATCCTGATCCATGCCTTGCGCAACGCGCTGATCCCGGTGATCACCGTGATCGGGCTGCAGGTGGGGTTGCTGCTCTCGGGCGCGATTCTCACCGAAACGATTTTTTCGTGGCCGGGTGTCGGCAACTGGCTGATCCACGGCGTGCAGTCGCGCGACTATCCTGTGGTGCAGGGCGGGATCCTGCTGATCGCGACGATCGTAATCAGCGTGAATCTCATCGTCGATCTGCTCTACGGCGTCGTGAACCCGAGGATCCGGCATGCGTAGGCGTTGGCTGTGAGCGAAGCCTTCGCAGCGGTCGCTCGCGACGCCGTACCGGACCGGGTCGAAGGCCCCTGGCGTGAGTTCTGGCGCGCCTACGCCCAAAGCCGCGGGGCGATGCTCGGCCTCGGTTTGACCATCGCTTTGATCCTGATCGCAATCTTCGCCGGCGTGATCGCGCCGCACCCGCCGTACGAGCAGTATCGCGAGTTCACGCTGACGCCGCCGGCCTGGCAGGCCGGCGGCAGAGCGCAGTTCATCCTTGGCACCGACCCCGTCGGGCGCGACATCCTGTCGCGTCTGATCTACGGCACCCGATTGTCGCTGCTCATCGGCCTGATCTCCGTAGCACTCTCGCTATCGCTCGGCATCGTGCTCGGGTTGCTCGCGGGTTACGTCCGCGGCTGGGTCCAGACGACGATCATGCGGCTGATGGACGTGATGCTCGCGCTGCCGAGCCTGCTGCTCGCGATCGCGGTGGTGGCGATCCTCGGGCCCGGGCTGATCAACGCCATGTACGCGATCGCCATCGTGCTGCTGCCGCACTACGTTCGGTTGACGCGAGCCGCAGTGATAGCGGAGGTGCGCAAGGAGTACGTCCAGTCCTCGAAGATCGCCGGCGCCGGCGCGATGCGACTGATGTTCAGCACGATCCTGCCCAACTGCGTCGCGCCGCTGATCGTGCAGGCGACGCTGGGCTTTTCGTCGGCGATCCTGGACGCCGCGGCCCTCGGGTTTCTCGGCCTGGGCGCACAGCCGCCGACGCCGGAGTGGGGCTCGATGCTGGCCGACGCACTCGAGTTTATCCAGCGCGCGTCGTGGGTCGTGACCTTCCCGGGTCTCGCGATCCTGGTGACCGTGCTCGCGTTCAACCTGATGGGCGACGGGCTGCGCGACGCGCTCGATCCGAAGCTCAAGCGATGATGCGCGCCGAATTGAATCGTTCGACCCATGCCGCTGCTTGAAGTCGAAGATCTTCAGGTCGAGTTCGGCGCAGTGTCGGCGCCGATCGTCGCGGTCGACGGCGTCGACCTCATGCTCGACGTGGGCGAGGTCGTCGGCTGCGTGGGTGAGTCGGGATCGGGGAAGAGCGTGACCGCGCTGGCGCTGATGGGCCTCACCGAGTTTCCCGGACGAGTACGCGCCAGGCGACTTGCCTTCGCCGGTCGGGATCTCCTGACGCTATCGGCAGCGCAACGCCGGAACCTGGTGGGCAAGGAGATCGCGATGATCTTCCAGGATCCTCACGCCAGCCTGAACCCGTGCTACACCGTTGCCTTCCAGTTGATGGAGACGTTGCGCATCCACGGCACCGATCGCGAACGGGCGAGCGCAAGGCTGCGCCGGGCGCGCGCACTCGAGCTCTTGCGTCAAGTCGAGATCCCGGACGCGCAGGCGCGGCTCGCGGCGTTTCCGCATCAGCTCTCGGGCGGCATGGCGCAACGCGTGATGATCGCCATGGCGATCGCCTGCAATCCGAAGCTGCTGATCGCCGATGAGCCCACCACCGCGCTCGACGTCACCGTGCAGGCGCAGGTGCTCGAGCTGCTGCTGCGGCTGCAGCGCGAGCGGGGCATGGCGCTACTTCTCATCACGCACGATCTCGCGGTTGTCGCCGAAACCGCCCGACGTGTATTCGTCATGTACGCCGGACAGGTGGTGGAGACGGGCGAGGTCCCCCGGATCTTCGAGGCGCCGCTGCATCCCTATACGCAGGCACTGCTGGCGGCGTTGCCGGAGCATAACCGCGACGGGGCTCGGTTGAAGGCGATCCCGGGCGTCGTGCCCGGCGCGTACGATCGGCCGGCTGCCTGTCTGCTTCACCCGCGCTGCGACTATGCGGTCGAGCGCTGCCGGGTCGAGCGACCGGCGCTCGAGGATCTGGACGGGCGCTAGGCGCGTTGCCATTTTCCGCTTGACCCATACGGCCGGCCGACGCGGGGCTGGCTCAATGAGGCCGCAAGCGTGCGAGCACACCGATGACGGCGGCTCC
Organism: Betaproteobacteria bacterium; assembly: GCA_005888865.1. GTDB lineage: Bacteria > Pseudomonadota > Gammaproteobacteria > Burkholderiales > Casimicrobiaceae > PALSA-1003. Next base: position 4,724 of record VBCL01000133.1, read on the forward strand.
GCTGCTCGAAGCGCGCTCCCTCAGCCGTCACTACGCGGTTTCGCTCGGACTTTTCCGGGCCAAGGGCCTGGTGCGGGCGCTCGACGGCGTTTCCTTCAGCGTCGCTGCGGGCCAGACGCTGGCCTGCGTCGGCGAGTCGGGCTGCGGCAAGTCGACGCTGGCGCGACAGGTTACGATGATCGAGCGCCCGACGGGAGGCAGCCTCTGCATCGACGGCGACGACGTCGCGACCGCGGACCGGAAAACCCTCGAGCGCCTGCGTCCGCGGGTGCAGATGGTGTTCCAGAATCCCTTCGCATCGCTCAATCCGCGCAAGAAAGTCGGAACGCTCCTCGAAGAGCCGCTCGCGCTCAATACGGAGTTGAGTGCTGCGGCGAGGCGCGACGCCGCGCTGGCGATGATGGCGAGGGTCGGACTTAAGGCCGAGCACTACCGGCGCTATCCGCACATGTTCTCCGGCGGCCAGCGCCAGCGCATTGCGGTCGCCCGCGCGCTGATGCTTCATCCGCGGCTGGTCGTCGCCGACGAGCCGGTGTCGGCGCTCGACGTGTCGATCCAGGCGCAGGTGCTCAACCTGCTGATGGAGCTTCAGCAGGAGCTCGGCATCGCCTATCTGTTCATTTCGCACAACCTGCAGGTCGTGCGCCACATCGCCGACAGGGTGATGGTGATGTACCTGGGCAAGGCGGTCGAATATGGCCCCAAGGGCGCGGTCTTCGAGCGCCCGGCGCATCCCTACACGAAAGCGCTGCTGGCGAGCACGCCCACCCTCGACGCGCGGGCGCGGCGCGAGCGCGTCGCGCTCAAGGGCGAGCTTCCCTCGCCGCTGAACCCGCCCTCGGGCTGTGCCTTCCATACCCGTTGTCCATACGCGATCGAACGTTGTCGCGCGGAGGTGCCGGCACTGTTGCCTCTGGGCGAAGTCGAGGTCGCCTGCCACCGGGCGGCTGAGCTTCTGTAGCCCCGCCTACCAGCTACGTTGACGCTCCGCTGCCCTTTGGGCATCATCCCAGAGCGTAACGAAACCGTCACGAGCGCGTTTCCTTAGCCCCCGGGCTTCCAAGCAGACCCTCTTGCTCGCGTTCATCCTTCGTCGCATCCTGCAATCATTCGTCGTCATGGCGGTGGTCGCACTGATTGCATTCGGCCTGTTCAACTTCACCGGCGACCCGGTGACCTTCATGGTCGGCCAGGACGCGACCCAGGAGCAGCGTGCGCAGCTGCGTTCCGACCTCGGGCTCGATCAGCCGTTCTATGTTCAGTTCGGTCGTTTCATCGGCCGGGCGATGCACGGCGAATTTGGTCTGTCGCTACGCCAGGGCCGGCCGGTCTCGACGTTGCTCAAGGAACGCCTGCCGGCGACGCTGGAGCTCGCGACAACGGCGGCAGTGCTCGCGCTGGCGCTGGGCATCCCGGCGGGGGTGTATACCGCGCTCCGCCGCAACTCGTGGTTGTCGCAGGTGCTGCTGACGGTGTCGCTGGCCGGCATCTCGCTGCCGACCTTCCTGATCGGGATCCTGCTCATCCTGATCTTCGCCGTTATCCTCGGTTGGCTGCCGTCGTTCGGCCGCGGCGAGACGGTGGGCTTCGGTTGGTGGACGACCGGATTTCTGACCAAGAGCGGGCTGAAAGCGCTGATCCTGCCCTCGATCACCCTGTCGCTGTTCCAGATGACGCTGATCATGCGCCTGGTGCGCGCCGAGATGCTCGAAGTACTACGCACCGACTACATCAAGTTCGCTCGGGCGCGCGGTCTTACCGATCGCGCCATCAATTTCGGACACGCGCTCAAGAACACGCTGGTGCCCGTGATGACGATCACCGGGCTGCAGCTCGGGTCGATCATCGCCTTTGCCATCATCACCGAGACCGTGTTCCAGTGGCCGGGCATGGGATTGCTCTTCATCCAGGCGGTCAACTTCGCGGACGTGCCGGTGATGGCGGCTTACCTGTGCTTTATCGCGCTGGTGTTCGTGGTGATCAACCTCGTCGTCGATCTCCTCTACTACGCGGTCGATCCGCGCCTGCGCATCGAGCGCCTGGTCGCGGCACACTAAATGAGCGATGCGCGATCCAGCATGAGCGCCGCAGGGCCGCCCCAAGGCGCGAATTGCTCCCCCGCTTTTGGGGGCAGCGCAGCGGCCGAATTGGCAAATGAGGCCGCAAGCGTGGGGGTCCATTTATGAACCCCGTCGACTATCTTCGCGGTGAGCACAGCGCACTGACCGAGCTCAGGCGCGATCTGCACGCGCATCCGGAGCTCGGCTTCGAGGAGCATCGCACCGCGCAGATCGTCGCCGCGGAGCTCGATCGGATCGGCGTCGAGTATCACAGCGGGGTGGGCCGGACCGGCGTGGTCGCCGTGATTCGCGGACAGCGCAACGACAGCGGCCGCGCGGTGGGCTTGCGCGCCGACATGGATGCGCTGCCGATGCACGAGGAGAACGAGTTCGCCCACGTGTCGCGTTTCAAGGGCCGCATGCACGGCTGCGGTCACGACGGACACACGACCATGCTGCTCGGTGCGGCCCGTTACCTCGCCAGCAGCCGGAACTTCGACGGCACCGTCTACCTGATCTTCCAGCCGGGCGAGGAGGGCTTCGGGGGCGGCAAGGCGATGATCGACGACGGACTGTTCGAGCGCTTTCCCGCCGACGAAATCTACGCGCTTCACAATTGGCCCGGCTTGCCGCCCGGGACCATCGCGGTGCGGCCGGGACCGATGATGGCCGCCGCCGACCGGATCGAGATCCATATCGAGGGCCGAGGCGGCCATGGCGCGCATCCGTACCTCGCGGTCGACCCGGTGCTCGTCGCCGGCCATATCATCACTGCGGCGCAATCGATCGTCTCGCGCAACGTCAGCCCCGTCGATACCGCCGTGGTGAGCCTTTGCGCAATGCACGCGGGCAATCTCGCCGCAATGAGTGTCATCCCGCGCGATGCGCGGCTGGTGGGTACGGTGCGCACGTTTCGTCCGGCGACGCAGGACGCGATCGAGCGGCGCTTGAACGAGCTGGTGCACTCGATCGCCGCGGCGTTCGGCGCGACCGCGACGCTCAAGTACGAGCGGGTGTATCCGGCGACGATCAACAGCGAGCGCGAGGCCGAGTTCGCGGCCGAGGTCGCCGATACGCTGATCGGCCCGGACAACGTCGTTCGCGACCTCGAGCCCAGCATGGGGTCGGAGGACTTCTCGTTCATGCTGCAGCGCCGTCCGGGGGCTTATGCGCGGCTCGGGCAGGGCGGAGCGGAAGGCGGCTGCTTCCTGCACAACAGCCGCTACGATTTCAACGACGAAGTGATCCCGCTGGGTGGGGGCTACCTGGCGGCACTGGCCGAGCAGGCGCTGCCGCTTGGCGCCTGAAAGCCAACGCAG
>VBCL01000522.1 GCA_005888865.1 Betaproteobacteria bacterium
CGTCGCGAATCCTAGCAACGAATCGGCGATCCCTGGCGGTGCACCAGCCGCCGTGGTGCGCTCGTACGTGTTCTTGCCCTCGCACGTCTTCTATCCGAGCCCTGGGTGCTGGCAGTTTTCGATTCGGATCGCACATGAAGAGTTTCGCATTGTCCGCGAGCTCAAGCCCGACGTGGCTGCTCAAGTGATCGTCTTCGAGTCGCCGCCTAACACGCGTATCTGGACTCCTCCGTCAAGCAGAAAGGACAGTAGCGAGTAAGACGTTTTCTTAGTCCCTCCTACGGATGCGACCAGCGACGAAGGCGCGCCTTCGTCGCATAGCTGCACTGAGGCACGGCGTGAGCACGGGTCAAGGCTGCGCGAAGCGCACCGCCGGAGGCGGCCGAAGGGCCTTGACGCGCGCGGAGCGCCGTGGCGATTCGCGGTGACCCCAGGTCGCTGCACGACAAGTCGGACTGCAGTCGTATCTTCGGCCTCATCGGTGGAACCGTTACGGCTCCGGGCCATCATGGACATCCGCGCGCGGGGCGCCAATCGCTTGCACGACCTTGCATGGCCAACCGAGTTATCGGCGTGGCCCCGCGCCGGTCCGACCGGTGCGCCATGATGCGGGCACGCGGTGCAGTTCCCTGGGAGTCGTCGGACGCGTACGTTTAGGCGGCGCGGTCGTCGGTCGCGAACGGGCGTTCGTGGGCCCACACGGCCCACACAATCCGCGCGAGCTTATTCGCCACGGCGACAGCCGCCACATTGTGCCCGCGCCGCTGCTCGGTCTCCACCGCCCACCGCTGCAGCGACGTCGGCTGTTTCGCGGCCTTCGCGTGCCACAGGAGAGATCGGGCGCCGTGGGTCATGAGCATGCGCAAATAGACGTCCCCTTGCTTGCTGATGGCCCCGAGCCGTCGCCTTGGACCGGTCGAATCTTCCTTAGGCGTCAATCCTAAGAAGCTCGCGAAATGCCGACCTGAAGGAAATCGTCGAATGTCCATCACCAAGGCGACAAGCGCTGTGGCGGTAATGAGGCCCACGCCCGGCACGGTCTGTAAGCGCATCACATCCGCCATGTCGGCCGCGAGCGCCGCGAGCTGCCGCTCGACGGCGCGCATGTTCGCCTCGAGCACGTCAATCTCGTCACACGCCGCGGCGAGCGTCGTGTGCAGGAGCATCGGCACGGTGGTCGGTTCAGCCAGCAGTGTGCGGACGGCCGGCACGACGTGGTGTGCACCGACGGGAATGAAGATGCCGAATTCCCGCAGCAGGCCACGAATCGTGTTGAGTCGTGCCGTTCGGGTCGCGAGCCAAGTGGACCGCAAGCAATGCAACGACGCGATGGCTTGGTGCGCGATACTCTTGACGGGGATGGGATGAATCTCCTCGTTCCGATTGGCTTCGAGAAGCCCTTTCGCGTCGGTGCGGTCTGTCTTGTTGCGTCGCACGTACGGCCGCACGTCGTGCGGGGCGAGGAGCCGCACCGCATGCCCGAATGGTTGAAGCTGTCGCGCCCAGTAGTGCGCGGACCCGCATGCCTCCAGGAGGACTGTGGCCGGCGGCCGCTGGGCGAAGAACGCCAGGAAGCGATCGCGTGACAGCCGGCGCTCTTCATCGACGCGACCAGGCTGATGCGAGACGGCGACCTGAAACACCGATTTTGCGAGATCGACGGCGATGGTCGTATGCTCCATGCGGACTCCTCCTTGCCTTGGCCTCAAAGAGGCCGATTCACCGTTGGCACAATGATGCCGCACGGCAGGAGGAGTCCATTCCATCGCTTGGAGACGACGCGCCGACCGTCCTGTGCGATCATGTCGCCGCGGCGCGCGGCTCAGCCGCGCGTTACGCGGTCTGGACGCCAGACGATTTCGCCTTGTCACGAACTGTTCCGTGGCCTGCCAAGACCGGGCCGGTGCCGCAAAGGGAAGCGCCCGGCCGGATCGCGGAATCCCGAGATAAGACGTCGAGCAAACCGACGGCGCGCCGCTGCCGCAGACCGCGGACGTCGCTGGCGATCCTGGCGAGCACAAGGCCGCTCTTTCCGAATTCCGGGCTCGTGCGAGCGCCATCGCTCGGCAGGCGCTGACCTCAGATCACCCAGTCGTCGTGAGGCGTGGCTTGCAGGTCACTGGCGCTCTGGCGCTTATCAACACCATTCCGAAAGTTGAAGAGCTAATCGGCCATCTGAATCCGACTGTCGCTGCAGACGCACGTGCTTGTCTGTTCGTACTGCGACAACATCGGCGTAGATAGGATCCGATGTTTCACGCCGCCGAACCAGCGCTTGCAGCCGGCGGCGCTTGGTGCGATCGTGAAGCACCGCGGCTGA
>VBCL01000104.1:0-8663 GCA_005888865.1 Betaproteobacteria bacterium
ATCCCGGGTTCGAGCGGGAGATCGAGCCCCGGGCGGTCGAGGATTATTTCGCCTACGGCTACGTGCCCGAGCCCCACACGATCTTCGCTCGGGCGATGAAGCTTCCGCCGGGCCACACCCTGTGCGTGCGCCGCGGCGCGGCTCTTCCCGAGCCTCGTGAATACTGGGACGTGCCGTTCAAGCCGGGGCCATCGCTTTCGCCGCAGGCCGCGCAGGACGAGCTCATCGAACGATTGCGCGAAGCCGTCAGGATTCGGCTGGTCGCCGAGGTGCCGCTGGGCGCGTTCCTGTCGGGCGGTGTCGACTCGAGCGCCGTGGTAGCGATGATGGCCGGTTGTTCGAGCGAAGCAGTGAATACCTGTTCGATCTCCTTCGGCGATCCGGAGTTCAACGAGGCCGCCTATGCGCAGAAGATTGCCGAGCGCTATCGCACGCGTCACCGCGTCGAGCGCGTCGATACCGACGACTTCGGCCTGCTCGACACCTTGGCCGACATGTACGACGAGCCGTTCGCCGACAGCTCGGCGATTCCGACGTATCGGCTCTGCGAGCTCGCGCGCAAGAGCGTGACCGTGGCGCTGTCGGGAGATGGTGGGGACGAGAACTTTGCAGGGTATCGCCGCTATCGCTGGCACGTTTACGAAGAACGGATGCGCTCGGTCCTGCCGCAGTCGCTGAGGGCGCCGGTTTTCGGCCTTCTTGGGAACCTGTATCCGAAGGCCGACTGGGCGCCGAAGGTGCTGCGCGCCAAGTCGACGCTGGAAGCATTGGCGCGCAACTCGGTCGAGGGATACTTTCATAGCGTCTCGGTCATGGGCGATCCGCTGCGGCAGCGGCTGCTCTCGGACTCGTTCCGGCGTGACCTGCAGGGTTATCGCGCGATCGAGGTCTTGCGCCGGCACGCCGGCAGGGCGCCCACCGCCGAGCCGCTCTCGCTCGTCCAGTACCTCGACATGAAGACCTACCTGGTTGGCGACATCCTGACCAAGGTCGACCGCGCCAGCATGGCCCATTCCCTGGAAGTGCGGGTGCCGTTGCTGGACCATCCGCTGATGGAATGGCTCTCGGGCCTGGCGCCCGACCTGAAGCTGCGCGGGCGCGAAGGCAAATACCTGTTCAAGAAGGCGCTCGAGTCCTATTTGCCGCAGGAGATCCTGTATCGCCCGAAGATGGGATTCTCCGTGCCGCTCGCGAGCTGGTTCCGTGGGCCGCTCCGCCAGCGGGTCAAGTCCGCCGTTCTCGGGCCCGTATTGATGGACTCCGGATATTTCAATCCGCGGTTTCTGCGCGAGATGGTCGACGATCATCAATCGGGTGCGCGCGATTACGGCGTTCCGCTCTGGTCGCTGCTCATGTTCGAAGCGTTCCTGCGCAAGACGATTGGTGCGCGCAGCGCAGACAAGTTCAAGGTGGCGTAGTGTCCCGATTCGTCAATGCTCCGCGTGGCAGGGCAGTCGGTCGGTGCGGAACGAACTAGCGGCCGGTACCCCGTGCGCATCCTCCACATCCTCGACCATTCGCTGCCTCTGCACAGCGGATACACGTTCCGCACGCTGTCGATATTGCAGGAGCAGCGACGGTTGGGATGGGAGACGACCCATCTCACCGGGCCGAAGCAGGGCAGCGGCGAGGAGCTCGACGAGACCGTGGACGGATGGCATTTCCTGCGCACACCGCATGACGGCAAGGGCCTGCGCGGATTGCCGGGTCTGGCGGAGCTCGCGATGATGGGCTCGCTCACGCGCCGGCTGGAAGACGTCGCGAAGCGCATCCGACCGCAGCTCTTGCATGCGCATTCGCCGGTGCTGAACGCGATTCCCGCGCTGCGCGTTGGACACCGCCTCGGCATCCCCGTCCTCTACGAGGTGCGCGCCTTCTGGGAGGACGCCGCGGTCGATCACGGGCGCACTCGTGAAGGTGCACTGCGGTATCGCCTGACGCGGGCTCTGGAGACCTATGCGCTCAAGCACGCGGACGCGGTGACGACGATCTGCGAGGGTCTGCGCGCGGATATCGTCTCGCGCGGCATCGATGCGCGGAAAGTCACCGTCGTTCCCAACGCCGTGGACGTCGAAAAGTTCGTGCTGGGCCGCGAGCCGGACGAGTCGCTGCGCCGCCAGCTCGGCCTCGATGGCGCAATCGTCCTCGGTTTCATCGGGTCTTTCTACGCGTACGAGGGCCTCGCCCTGCTGCTGCAGGCGTTGCCGCGGATGCTCGCCGTGGAGCCGCGCGTCCGCGTGCTCTTTGTCGGCGGTGGAGCCGAGGAAGCCAATCTCAAGCAGATTGCCGCGCGACTCTCGCTCGAAGACAAGGTCCGCTTCGCGGGCCGCGTTCCCCACGCCGAAGTGCAGCGCTACTACGACCTCATCGACGTGCTGGTTTATCCGCGGCTCCCGATGCGTTTGACGGAGCTCGTCACGCCGCTCAAACCGCTCGAGGCGATGGCCCAGGGACGTTTGCTCGCCGCCTCGGACGTCGGGGGCCATCGCGAATTGATTCGGGATCAGGAGACGGGTGTTCTGTTCCGCGCGGGCGACGCGGATGCGTTGGCCGCGAAAGTTCTCGAGCTGTTGGTCAATCGGCCCCGTTGGGCAGCGTTGCGCGCGGCGGCGCGGCACTTCGTCGAAACCGAGCGCAGCTGGACGTCGAGCGTCGGCCGGTATCGCCAACCCTATCACCGGCTCACGGGTGAGACGGAAGGGGCCTATGCCCGAGCCTGAACCCCGGATCATCGTCCTGAGCACGCTCTTTCCGCACGCGGGGCAACCGACGACGGGCCTCTTCATTCGCGAACGCATGTTTCGCGTCGGACGATTGCTTCCACTGATCGTCATCGCCCCCGTTCCGTGGTTTCCTTTTCAAGGCTTGCTGCGTGGCTGGAGGCCGCATTTCCGGCCGCCGGCACCGGCGGTGGAGATGCAGCAGGACGTCGAGGTCCGACGCCCGCGGTTCTTCTCGGTACCCGGAGCCTTCAAATGGCTCGATGGGCTGTGCATGGCTCTCGCGTGTCTGCCGCTGCTGTTGCGGTTCAAGCGTGAGGCCGGCTGCAGCGTCATCGACGCCCATTTCGCATATCCGGAGGGCTATGCCGCCTCGCTGCTTGGACGCTGGCTGCAGATACCCGTATGCATCACCTTGCGTGGCACCGAGGTGCCGCTCGCGCGCGACCCGCGTCGGCGTTCGCGGATGATCGCGGCGATGCAGCGCGCCACGCGCATCTTTGCCGTCTCGGAATCGCTCAAGCAGCATGCAATCGGCCTCGGCGTGGCCGCAGACAAGATTCTGGTCGTGGGTAATGGCGTCGATACGACAAGATTCCATCGGGTCGATCGGCAAGCGGCGCGCCAGAGGCTCGAGCTGGCGAGAGACGCACCGGTGCTGGTGTCGGTCGGCGCACTGGTCGAACGGAAAGGCTTCCACCGCGTGCTCGAATGCCTCCCGGGCCTGCGCCAGCGCTTTCCGGGACTCCGTTACCTGATCGTCGGTGGAGCGGGCCCGGAAGGCGATTGCAGTGCGCGCCTGCGTGCTCTGACGATGGAACTGGGATTGCAGGATTGTGTTGTCTTCCTGGGTGCGATCGCGTCCGACGAGCTGAAGATACCGTTGTCCGCCGCCGATGTGTTCGTGCTGGCGACGAGCAACGAAGGCTGGGCCAACGTATTTCTCGAGGCGATGGCCTGTGGACTGCCGGTGGTGACGACTGATGTCGGCGGCAATGCCGAAGTCGTCGCCGATGCGAAGCTGGGGACGCTGGTGCCGTTCGGGCAAGCGGAGCGGCTTTCGCAGGCGATCGCCGACGCGCTGGTCCGCGAATGGGATCGTGACGTCATCATGGCCTACGCCAAGGGCAACAGCTGGGAACGCAGCGTGAAAACGCTCACCGATGAATTCACCGCGATCGCGGCGCGCCAGGCCGGGATGGGCGTACGCCGGCAAGGGTCGCCGGCCAAGCGATTGTTGCGGAGCTGACGCGATGCCGCATCCCTGGCTCTCCCGCCACGTCGTCTATCCGCTGCAGGAACGCCTGCTCGAGCGGCCGACGTTTGCGTACCTGGAGAGCCTCGAACAGAGCCAGTGGCTGTCCCGCGCCGACCTCGAGCATCTGCAATCGCGGAAGCTGACGGGACTGCTCCAGACAGCGGCCAAGCACAGCCCATGGCACGCCGAACGCATCGCCGCCGCGGGTCTCGACGTCGGCAGGGATGGCGCAACCGTGACGCTCGACGCACTACGCCGGATCCCGCGCATGACCCGACAGGATGCGCGCGACAACGTCGAGCGCATTCGTTGGACGGACGTGCCCGGCGGCGCGTCGCGTTACAACACCGGCGGGTCCAGTGGTGAGCCCCTGATCTTCTACTTCGGCCGATGGCGACAGGCGTCTGACGCCGCGGGCCGCATCCGGGCACGGCGCTGGTGGGGTGTCGACGTCGGCGATCGCGAAGTGTATCTGTGGGGCGCTCCGGCGGAGTTGAACAAGACCGATCGCCTCAAGACCGTCCGCGACGGCCTCCTCAACCAGTTGGTGCTCAACGCCTTCGCCATGTCCGCGGCCAATATGGACGCCTACCTTGACGCGGTGCAGGCATTCCGGCCGAAATGCATCTACGGCTACGCGAGCAGTCTCGCGCTCCTCGCGGCGCGTGCCCGCGCGCATGGCGTCCGGCTGCGATTGCCCGAGCTCCGCGTCGTGTGCGCGACCGGTGAGCCGCTTTATCCGCATCAGCGAGCGATCGTCGAGGAGGTCTTCGGCGTTCCGGCCGCGAACGAATTCGGCAGCCGGGATATCGGTTTCACCGCGCAAGAGACGCCACGCGGGCAGATGCTGTTGATCAGCGAGAGCATCGTTCTCGAAGTGCTCGACGAGTCGGGCCACCCGGTCGCGGTCGGTGAGCTGGGAGAAGCCGTAACCACCGGACTGTGCTCGGACGCGCAGCCGTTCATCCGTTACCGTACGGGCGATATGGTACGAGTGAGCCCGGAGCATTGCCGTGATGGGCGAGGGTTGCATGTGCTGAGTGAGGTCGTCGGGCGCACGACGGACTTCGTCGTTCGAAGCGACGGCACCCTCATGCACGCGCTCGCCGTCATTTACGTGCTTCGAGACGTGGAAGGCATCGCCCAATTCAAGTTCATCCAGCACGCGTTACGCGAGGTCGAGATCTTGGTCGTGCCGGGAGCTCAATGGACTGCTGCCGCGCAGGCCAAGGTGATCGCAGGGCTTGCCATGCGCCTCGGCAACGACGTGCGCATCGTGATTCGGATTGTCGACGCCATTCCGGTCGAAGCCTCCGGCAAGTACCGCTATGTGGTGACCCACGTGTCGCCGCAGCCGGGCCTCGAGGCGGAGATGCGAATGATCGAATCGGTGCAGGTTTAGGCCAGCGAGCCCATGCGTCTGCCCAAGCTTCTTTCCGCGCCTTTCCGCTACGAGCCGTGGCGTCCGCGCCACGCCCGCCTGATCGCGCTCGATCTTGTGGGCGGGGCGGAGCCCGAGTACACGCATCTCGACCATCTGCGTGCGGCGATCGACTGGCTCTGCCATGCCCAGGACGTACGCGATGGCAAGTCCGACGCCGGTGGCGTGTCAGCGGGCTGGAGCTTCGAAGACGGATGGCTTCCGAGCTATCCGGAGACGAGCGGATACATCGTCGAGACGTTCATCGCGGCAGCGCGGGTCCTCGATCGTCCCGAGTTGATCGATCGCGCGCAGCGGATTATCGACTGGGAGCTCGAAATTCAGCGCTCCGACGGCGCTTTCCCCGGGCATTTCGGCGAGCCGGAGAGCGAGCCGGTGGTATTCAACACCGGACAGATCATGCACGGGATGCTGGCGGGTTTCCTGCAGTTGCATCGCGCCGAGTGTCTGGATGCGGCGGTCAGAGCAGGGCACTGGCTGGCGCAGGTGCAGGAGCCCGACGGGTCCTGGCGACAGTTCGAGCACCACGGCGTGCCGCATGCCTACAACACGCGGGCGAGCTGGGCGCTGCTCGCCACCGGGCTCATCGCCGGCGATATAACGCAGAGGACGGCCGCAACGCGCAATATCGAATGGGCGCTCGCGCAGCAGCGAGAATCCGGCTGGTTCGCCCACAATGCGTTCGTTCGGGGCCGTCACCCGTTCACGCACACGATCGCCTACGCCATTCGCGGGCTGCTCGAGTGCGGCGTGCTGCTCGGGAGCAGCCGCTATGTCGACGCCGCGCTCAGGGCCGCCCGCGCGCTGGCCAGGGCGCAGCGTGCCGATGGCTGGCTTGCCGGCACCTATGACGCCTCATGGGTTCCGCGTGCGACGTACTGCTGTCTCACCGGCGTGGCCCAGATGAGCATCAACTGGATACGCTGCGCGCAAGCCGCGGGCGCGGTCGAATTGCGGGGCAAGGCGCGGGCGGGGCTGTCCTTCCTCAAGCGGAGACACCGAGTGTCCGATCGCGACCCAGCGGCGCGCGGCGCGATTGCGGGCTCGGCGCCGATCTGGGGCGGCTATTCGCGTTTCGAGTTTCCCAATTGGGCCGCAAAGTTTTTTGCCGATGCGCTGATCATGGATGAGACCGACCAGGCGGTACCGCCGGTGCCCGAGCTCGCGCGGTCGCGGCAGGAGTACGCTGCGTATGTCTGACCTTTCCTTGATGATCCTCTGCGGACGATCGCCGCGGCACCTGTACTTCGCCAACCGGCTGTGCCGGGGCGCTCGGCCGGTCGCGATCGTCCAGGAAACCGGGGCACAGCTCAGCGCACCGAAGGTATTGAGCCTGCTGAGACCCGAAAACCTGTGGCGCAAGTCGTCGCGCTGGCTGCGCGATCGGCGCCGCTATGCGGGCGGGCGCGAAGCGAAGTTTTTCTTCGATGCGGCGCCGCCCGCGTTGACCCGCAAGGATCTTCTCGTCGAGGTACCGCACGTCAACCATCCGGACGTGGTCGCGCTCGCCGATCGATTGCACCCCGATGTCATCGCCGTCTTCGGAACCTCGCTGATCCGCGGTGGCTTGCTGGCGCGGGGACGGCTCGGGATGTTCAATCTTCATGGCGGGCTCTCGCCCCGTTACCGGGGCGCCGACTGCACTTTCTGGGCGCTGTATAACGGCGAACCGGAGCAGGTCGGCTGCACGCTGCATCGGATCGACGCAGGCATCGATACCGGAACGCTCATCGCCCATGTCCAGCCGGAAGTTCGGGAGAGCGACGACGAGCTGACGCTGTTCTGGCGCGGGATTCGCGACAGCGCCGAGGTCTACGTCGAGATGCTGAGTCGGCTCGAGCGCGGAGAGGCTCTCGGACAGCCGCAACCGGAAAAAGGAACCTTGTATCAGGTGAGGCAACGCGGGCGGCAGGAAGAGCGCGACCTGGCAGCCCGAATGACGGCCGGCTTGTTGCGCGGAGTGATGCTTCCTCCCCGCGTGCGCTGGTTCAACCGTCAGGCGGCAAGGGCGACTTCGCCGCAGGACCGCACCGTCCTGACCGAGCGTAGCGAACCATGAGAGATATCGTTCTCACCGCAGTCATCTTCGCTACGCTGCCATTCATTCTCTGGCGGCCGCATATCGGCATTCTCGTCTGGACCTGGATCGGGTTCATGAATCCGCACCGATTGACCTGGTCGTTCGCGTACGACATGCCGTTCGCCATGATCGTCGCCCTGGTCACGCTGGTGGGACTGCTCATGTCCCGCGAGCCGAAGAAGGTCCCGTGGACTCGGGAGACGATACTTCTGTTGATTTTCCTGGTTTGGGTTCTGCTTACTACGATGTATGCCATATACCCGGAGCTGGCATGGCCGCACCTGAACCAGTTCTGGAAGATTCTTCTCATGGTGTACGTCACCATGATCCTCATGCAGAGCAAGGAGCGGATCGATCAGCTGGTGTGGGTCATTGCGCTGTCGATCGGATTCTATGGCGTCAAGGGAGGCATATTCACGATCGTCCACGGCGGTGTTTTCCACGTCCGGGGCCCGGAGGGCAGCTTCATCGGGGGCGACAACGAGATGGGACTCGCCCTGATCATGACCATCCCTCTGCTGCGTTATCTGCAACTCTCCTCGGGCAGCTTCTGGTTACGCGGCGTGCTGACGATCATGATGGTCCTGTGCGCCGTCGCGACGGTAGGCAGTCAGTCGCGCGGAGCTCTGGTCGGCCTCGTCGCGATGAGCGGATTCCTCTGGCTGAAGAGCCGCAACAAGTTCTTCACGGCACTGTTGGGCGCGATCGCCGTCGCTCTTGTGCTCGCGGTGATGCCTCAGCAGTGGTACGACCGCATGGCGACCATACAGAATTACGAGTCCGACCAATCGGCGATGGGCCGCATCAATGCCTGGAAAATGGCATTCAACATGGCCAAGGACAGGCCGCTGGGGGGTGGCTTCGACTCGTTCAAGGAATACACGTTCGCCCTCTATGCCCCGAACCCCGACGACGTGCACGACTCGCACAGCGTCTATTTCGAGGTCATGGGCGAACACGGTTTCGTCGGCCTCGGCATCTTCCTGGCGTTGGCGCTGATGACCTGGCGGACCGCTTCCTGGGTAATCGGGCGGTCACACCGGGACCGCGAAAAGCGCTGGCTCGCCGATCTCGCGGCAATGACCCAGGTCAGCCTGGTGGGCTATGCGACCGCTGGCGCATTCCTGGGCCTGGCTTATTTCGACTACTACTACACGCTGATCG
>VBCL01000104.1:8720-9758 GCA_005888865.1 Betaproteobacteria bacterium
CAAAGTTGCGATGCCCGCAGCGGCCGCCGTCGAACCGCCTTTGGCCAGCCGGCCCGCCACGTCACCCGGTTGGTCGGCATTCAAGCCGACCGGACCAGCTGGGGGCGTACAGCAGGGTCCCGGATAACGTGGGTATGGACGCGGCTGCCGGGTTTGCAATAGCCGCTCACAGTCAGGACAAGACACATCATGCTCAAGCAATTGATCAAGAGTGGGTTCTCGTCGGTTGGCCTGAAGCTCGAGCGTCGCGACCTCCTGGAAGAAACGATCCCCGCTGACTACGATCATTCTCCGTTTCTGCCTCGGATTTCGCGGGGGAGCCTCGACAGGTGCCTGTATTTTCTGGATCAGCTTGAAAAGGTGCGGGGCATCGAAGGCGATATTGTGGAGTGCGGCGTTTCGATCGGCCACGGCGCGCTTCTTTTCCTGCTGCTCAGCCAGTATCTGGGGGTCGAGCGCACCTACTACGGCTTCGATTCCTTCGAGGGTTTTCCGGACCCGGTGGCAAAGGACGAGACCACACCGATTACCAGCAAGGATTTCTGGGCGAATCCACCTGAGATCGTGCTGCGCGTCCTGCGCGACGGTCGAGTTCCCGAGAGAATCGTTCGAGATCGCGTGAAGCTCGTGAAGGGATTCTTTGACCAGACCCTGTCGTCTTACGAGGGAAAGATCGCGCTCCTGCATCTCGACGGTGACCTGTACGAATCCTACAAAGTTTCCCTCGATGTACTCTACCGCAAGGTTGTCAGAGGAGGGATCATCATGTTTGACGAATATGCCGATCCGCGTTGGGTAGGCGCGAGAAAGGCCATCGACGAATTCTTCGCCGACAAGCCAGAAGTCGTAGTCCCGCATGCAAAATGCACGTGGAAGTACTACGTTGAGAAACGCTGAACGCCGCGCGCGGCCTGGCGGCACAAAGGTGTCTGGCCGAGGACCTCGCGCTGACCACTGGGGTATGCTGACTCGGCGAACCGAAACTCCGCTCGGAAAAGGTGAACAGACTTGGCCTATTCGGTAGCAGGAGGACCGCCG
>VBCL01000104.1:9792-14817 GCA_005888865.1 Betaproteobacteria bacterium
GCCCTGCTGAATTTCGTCTACAAACTGGACCGGACCCGTTTCGCGCCGCTCGTTGTCATCCCCAAGGATAGCGCCCTGCGGGAATCGCTGGCCGCACAGGGGATTTCATGCGAGGTCTGGGCGACGCACGACCGAGGCCCGAATTTGCTTCTTTACGGGTTGAACGTCATCAGGGCAATGCGATTCTTGCACAAGAGCAAGGTGGCGATCGCCCACTTCAATTATGCTGAGAACGGCTGGAAGCCCGCGGAGGTCATTGCCGCTCGGTTGCTCCAGGTTCCGATCGTCAGTCACTTTCATGCGCCTTTCGCGCAAACGTCATCCTACATCAGGTACTCGACAGCAATCGTCGGCGTGTCGGACTACGCGTGCAGGGGCTCCGACTGCCGGGGCGTGCCCGCTCACGTCGTTCACAATGTCGCCAATCTAACCCGCTTTAAGTCAGGCAAACGCGTGCGACACAAGCTCGGGTTGAAGGAGGAGTCGGTCGTCATAGGGTTTCTGGGACAAGTCAGGCGCATCAAGGGAATTGAAATGTTCCTCGAGCTGGCGAAGCGGATTGCAGGCGACGGCGTCGAATTCGTCATTGCCGGTGAATTGCGGGGCGACGACACGTTCACCGCCGAGGAGTTCGCTCGCTTGATCGGGGATGACGCGAGGATCAGGTATCTGGGCCGACGGGAGGACGTGGAAGACGTCTATGCCAGTTGCGACGTCGTGGTGATGCCATCGCAGTGGGGCGAGCCATGCGCCATGGTGCTGTTCGAGGCGGGTGCAGCTGGCAAGCCGATCGTTGCTACAGCGACCGGCGGGACTCCTGAGATCCTGATCGATGGGGAAACAGGCTATCTCGTCAGCAAGGACGACATCGACGCTCTGGTGGACCGCGTTGGCCGTCTGATACACGACGAGCAGTTACGGAAGACTGTGGGGGACCGCGCCAGGAATCGCGCAATGAACGAGTTCGCCGAACGTCCGGTAAGACTGCTAGAGGCTCTCTATGGTCAGTTGCTGGCGATGCACGACGCGGGAGCGCCGCCTGATCCGGGCACAGCAGCTAGAGAGTGACAACGCGGTCGCGAATCATCGCTTCTGCGTAGTCGACACCTGCCGCTCTGCTGCCGCAACGAGGGCCTCGAGAACGGCAACATCCTCCGGATGGCGGCGTTCATAGTCGTGCCGCGTGACCCGCTGCTCGTTCAATAGCTCCTCGATGTCGCCTCCCGTCAGACGGTGACCCCAGCGGTCGCCGTCTTCCCGCGTATCGAACATGTTGGCCAGTAACACGTCGCCCAGCGACTTCTTGAAATGCCCGGCCTCCCAGTACCACCGCAGTTCAGATCGGGTGTCGCCCGGGCGTGGCACCTGCTCGTCGGCGTAAGGCGAGAGTCCGGTGAAATCCCACAACTGCACGTCGCTGGCTCCCTGCGCGGCGTCGATCCTCCTCGCGAGCTCACGCTTCCAATCCTCGTATGCAGGCCACAAGCCGGTCAGCTGAAACAGCACGAGCGTATGCGCGTGGTAGGGATAGATCACGAAGCGTAGCTTGATGTCGTGTGCCGCTGCGAGGGCGATGATGCTGTCTACGGCATCGAACCCCGGCCCGGGCCGTCGGCCACTCTGAAAAATGTTCTTCGGGCCACGCATATACGCCAGCACATTTTCCTGATCGCGCTGCTGGAACAGTGCGTAGTAGCCTTCCCGCCTTGCAATGGCAACGTAATCCAGCTTCGGGTTGAAACCGGCATCGGTCAGGCTGGTCGGATACGGCTCGTGCTGTGCCCTGACCGTCGCCAGCGAGTCCGCGAGCGCGCTCATCGTCAACAGTGCGGACAGGTGCCCACGCAGGTCGACCGATGGGTCGGCGCCTGGCGCAGGTGGCCTGAAAGTATCGCCCGACGATGGATCGACACGGAAATCCAGGAAATCCAGCCCGACGACGACGAGCTTCGGGGTCGTGCCGCGCAGCGCTTTGGCAAAATCACCCGTAACCGCCGAGATGCCTGCGCCGGGGAGCGCCAGGTTGAATACCGGGCGTGCCCATGGCGGCCACGCCGGACTCTCGGGGTCGAAGCCGATCTCGGCGCGCGAATTGCCGAGGATCAGACCGCGCGGATGCATGCGTTCCAGGCTGACCTGCTTGAACAGGGAGCCACGCTCGCTGGCCTGGGACTTGAGTCTGTTCACGCCGGGGACATCGACGACCCGGAACAGACCGTACGGATCGATGATGATATTGATCGCGACCACGGTCCCCAGCAGAAGTACCGTCCACCAGAACCACGCCCACAGATATTCCCGGGGATTCATCCTAGCCTGCTAGAACTGGTAGTAAAGAAATTCGCTGACCCGTGTCAGCGACAGCAATCCGCACGCCGCGACCACGGCCGCCATCGCCGCCCAGCGCGCCGTCGGGCGCCAGGCTAAGCGTGCCGCGGCATCGGTTCCGCGGAAGCTCAACGCGGGCTGGAACCGACCCAGGATCTCCTGCGTATTCGGCGCGAGCATCACCAGCGGCAAGAGCGCGGTGAGCCAGAGATACTGGAACACGAAATGCGCGCCGCCGCCGAGGTGAAACGACAGACCCAGGCGCTCGAGTACTGCGCGCGGAGCCGGACCCACGTACATGGCGAGGGAGGCAGGCAGCGACATGCCATTGAGCCCCGCCATGCCGCGCAGGATCGCCGATGCGTCGTCCAGGCTCGTCGCCCGGAAGAACACCCATCCGATGACCACCGCCACGAACGTGGTCAGGCGTGCCAGGGCTCGGCCCGTGCGCGTGCTCGGGTCGACGTTCTGGCCCAGGCGCTCCCGCAGCGCTCGCCAGGCGTGATTGACGACCAGGTACACCCCGTGCAGCCCGCCCCAAAGGACGAACGTCCAGCCGGCACCGTGCCACAACCCCCCGAGGAGCATCGTCACGAACAGATTGATGTAACGGCGCGTCTTGCCTTTGCGATTGCCTCCGAGCGAAACGTACAGGTAGTCGCGCAGGAATCGCGACAACGTCATGTGCCAGCGCCGCCAGAAGTCGATGATGTTCACCGCCTTGTAGGGCGAATCGAAGTTGAGCGGCAGCTTGACGCCGAACACGCGCGACAGGCCGATCGCCATGTCCGAGTAGCCGGAGAAGTCGAAGTAAAGCTGCAAGGTATAGGCGAGCGCGCCGCCCCACGCGGCGAACAGATCGGGCGCTCCCGGATGAACAAACAACGGCGAAGCGTAAGCCGCGACGCCGTCCGCGATCACGGTCTTCTTGAACAGCCCGATGAAAAAGATTGTCAGCCCGACCGCGACGTTCTCCGCGTTCAGCCGGTAGGTTCTCGGCTCCTGAAACTGCGGCATCATCTCCTTGTGATGCAGGATCGGGCCGGCGATCAGGTGGGGAAAGTACGTGACGAACAGTCCGTAATGGATCGGGTTGTATTCCCGGGCGTACCCGCGGCGCACATCGGCGAGGAACGCGATCTGGGTGAAGGTGAAAAACGAAATGCCCAGCGGAAGGATGATCTGGCCGAAGTCCGTTGCATGACCGGTCACCGAGCCCCATGTGCCGAGCAGGAAGTTCGCGTACTTGTAATAGCCGAGCAGCAGAAGATTGGCTGCGACCGCGAACGCAAACAATGTTCCCGCCGCGCGCGTTCGCCCCAGCCGTACGAAGCGCGCCAGACGAGCGCCGCACGCATAGTTGAAAGCGGCCGAAGCCATGAGCAGCGGGACATAGGTCCAGTTCCACCAGCCGTAGAAAAACAATGACGCGAACGCCATCCAGGCCGCGGCGGCAGGATGGCTCCAGCGGGCGAGGCCGAAGAAGATCAGCGCCGTGACCGGGAGGAAGCCGAAAATGAACTCGACGGAGTTGAAGAGCATGTGGCGAATTACAACTTGCGCGCGTCGAGCCAGCATTCGAGGTAGCTCGGTCGAATGATTCCCCGGCGCTGGAAGGCATCGAGGCTGCCGTGTACCAGGTCCGCGAGCGGTGCGTGGCTGCGCAGCCACAAGCCGAAGGGCATGCCGAAGCCATGCTTGGTCTTGGCGAGCGTCTGGGCCGGAAGAACATCCTTGAGCGCGTGCTTGAAGAAATAGCGGAGCTTGAGTCCTTTCACCTTGAGCGAGGCCGGAATCTCACCCGAAAACTCCACCAGCGCGTCGTCGAGAAGAGGATAACGGACCTCGATACCGGCTACATCGCACATGCGCGACACCTTGCGCAGATCGTTGTCGGCGAGCGTCACCTTGAGATCGAGGTGCATCATGCGGTTGAGCGCAGCCGACGACGCCGTCCGGTGGTAGACCTCGCGCAGCATGGCGAGCGGCTCGTCGACGTCGACGGCCGCCAGGAACTCCGGTTCGAACACCTCGGCAAGCGGCGAGCGATTGAGAAAGTTGTATGTCTCCAGCCGGTCCGGGAGTGGCACCTGAGCCTGGCGAATGTAGCTGCCGAGCTTGCGTAGGGGCGCCATCCGATCCGCGCCCGGCACTCCGAAGGCCACCGGCTCGATCAGCCCACGACGGAGCGGCCGCGGAATGTGGCCGTAAGCCTCGAACACTTTCTGCTTGGCGTAGCGGGTGTTGCCGCCGAAAATCTCGTCGCCGCCGTCGCCGGCGAGGAGGACTTCGATCCCGTCCTCGCGCGCCATCTTGGCGCAGACGTAAGTCGGCGCGGCGGAGTCGTTGCCGAAGGGCTCGTCGTAGGCGCGGGCGATGACCGGTATGGCTTCGACGATATCCTGCGGCGTCACGTAATACTCGCGAGCGCGGGCGCCCAGATGCTGCGCCGTGATGCGCGCGTACTTCATCTCGTCGAAGCCTTCCCAGGCAAAGCCCATCGAGTACGTTCGCGCCGGTTCGCCGGTGAGCTCGGTCAGCAATGTCGCCACCGTGGAGGAATCGGTGCCACCGCTCAGGAAGGTGCCGATCGCCGCCGAGCCGTCGATGGTGCGACGCGCTGCTTCCCGCAGCACGTGCCGAAACCGCTCCTCGAGGGCATCGACCGACTCGGCACTATCGTCGCGGTAGGGAAGA
>VBCL01000104.1:14839-18108 GCA_005888865.1 Betaproteobacteria bacterium
TCTCGACGACGCCTCCGCGAAACGTAACGCATTCCCCCGGCTGGAGCTTCTGCACGCTCCGATAGACTGTTCCCGGACTGGGGATCACGTGGCAGTAGAGATAATTGAAGATCGCCTGCGGGCTCAGGTCGCGCGCCACGGATGGATGCGCAACGACGCTGGCCGCGGTGGAAGCGAAGACCAATCCGCCGGAGGGATTGGCGTAACACATCGTCCGCGTGCCGAGCCGGTCGATCGCCAGCAGGCCGCTCATGCTGTGCGCGTCGATCACCGCGACGGCGAACGGGCCGGACATCTGCTCCAGGCATTTGGAGCCGTGCCGGCGATAGCTCTCGGCGAGAGCGGCAGCGTCGCCCGATTGGCGGGCCAGAGCATCGAGGTCAGGCGTGCCCCAGCGGACTCTTCCTTCTACCGCAGCCAGCAACGCATCGCTCTGATGCAAGCTCACCGGGCGAATCCCGGGCTCGACCGCCAGGGCGCAACCGGTCATTGTCCTCGGTTGTGGCGCTTCGGCGTTGCGGTCCTGCAGTGCGTGGCGCATGCCGTTCAGCGTCGAATCGACGTCCCCCGTTGGGACGCCGATCCAGCCACAGATGCCGCTCATGCGGCCCTCCAACGCCGCGGATGCGCGGTGGTGGTCGAGATTCGCGCCGCTGCCGATGAATGCTCCCTCACATCGACTCCGCGGTCGAAAGACCCCGTGGCGACGTGAGTATGTAGGCAAGCAGGGCCGGAAGCGCCGCCCCGGTCGCCCACGCGAGCTTGCGCAGCCGCGAGACCTCCGCGAGGCGCCGAATGAGGAAATGCACGCGCACGCTCCATCGCTGCTCGACCAGCGGGGAGCGCCCGCGACAATGCCCGGCCAGCTCGACCGTGCTCATGAAGCGCACCTCGGGGAAATCGGCACGCGCCGCGTCCAGGAGACGCTTCACCTCGTCGAGCGCGTGCTGAACCGAGCGTTCGTCGCCCATGAAGTTCAGACGATGAATTTCGATGAGCGTCGGCCGTCCGGCGCGGGTCTTGGACCGGAGCGCCCGGATCGTGCGCTCGTGAGTGTGTCCCAGCGACGGTTCGAGGTAACAGTCGCGTACGACGTAGCTCACGCCCTGCGGTCCCGTCGCCGCATTGAAGTACGTGCGCTCGCCGGCGACGACGCGGCCCTCGGCGTCGCGGCTTTCGTTACGCAGCCCCGGAGTCACGACGATCCGCACGCCGGCGCGAGCCCACGCCGATTCCACAGTGTCGCTCCAGATGAAGGTCGCGGGCACGACGACTTCGGGCGCGACGCCGAAGACGGTGGCAAAGGCATGGACTTCCTCGCTCGCCGCCGCGGCCACCTCATCGGCGGGCAGCGGCGTGGAGGGCAGCTTGCTCGCGTCGACCCACCGGCTCTGCAGTGGCGCCGGCAGGTCCTCGGTGCAGGGAAATGTATCGCTGGCGAGCCATTGCCGAAGTTGTTTGTTGACCAGCGCGCTGCGCATCAGGCACGTCGGCCAGAAGTGCTCCATGCCGTGCAATTGCAGCGCAAA
This sequence comes from Betaproteobacteria bacterium, assembly GCA_005888865.1. Taxonomy (GTDB): domain Bacteria; phylum Pseudomonadota; class Gammaproteobacteria; order Burkholderiales; family Casimicrobiaceae; genus PALSA-1003. The sequence continues at coordinate 16,369 of VBCL01000104.1, forward strand.
TACGCTCCGTGCTCTACCACGCATGATCGCCTCACGCACGGGCGCAAGGCGCGGATCGGCAAGTGTCAGTCGATGATAAGTTCGGCACCCGTCTGCGCGCATGCGATCGGTGTCGGGGCCGGCGAGCACGACGCCGAGTGTGGCGACCGGCTGACGTCCTGATGCGTCCCGGAAACCGGCGAGGACCTCTGCGATCCGGTCGAGTCGCTCGGCCTGCATCAGCGGGCCATAGCCCCAGTCGTCGCTCTCCAGGATCAGCACGGGGGCGCGCAGCACCGGCTCGCGCCACACCGCCGACAGCGTTCGGCGATACGCCAGTGCCAGCAATCCTCCACTGATCGCCAGCCATAGAATCACCGCCACGATCACCGGCATCATCGAGCGCGGCCCGGTATGTGGCAGATACGAAATCCCGATATCGATCGGCTCATCCGCGCGCGTCGATGACGTAAGCGCCTAGCCGCGCTTGCGGGACAGGAGAAAATCGGTCATGGCGTCGATCGACCCCAGATTGTCGATGTTGATCTCGTCCTGCTTGAGCGGGAAATCGTAGGTCTGCTCGTACCAGACCACCAGCTCCAGAATCGCCGTCGAATCGAGGAGCCCTGTCGCGGGAATGATGTCGGAATCCGCCAAGCCGCGCGCGTCGATGTCCAACGCCTGGGCCAGCTCGATGACCTTGGAGCGGATGGCCGCCTTGACCGCTTCGCGATCCAGCGACACGGGCGAAGGCGAGCGTGTCACGCCGGCGGTCGCGCAAGCGCCTGCAGCACCTGCACGACGTCGAAACCCGAGAGCAGCCGATGATCGTAAGTCGCACCGAGCACCGCGGTGCCCGACGTGCGCGACGCGGCGTGGGCCACGATCAGGCTGGTGTAGGGTGGCAGGACCGGAATGTGACGGCCGACATTCCACCGCGCCATGCTGGAGAACGCGAGTGTGGCGCCCGACGATTCTGCAGGCCGCAGCTTGTGCGCCATGGCATGACGCTGCACCTCGCCCAGCGCGTCGATGAAACGCACTGCATTCATCTCCTGGGCGCTCTGCACGACCGCCAGATACAGGGTCTGCCCGGCCTGGACCGTGAAGCCGAGGTTGACTTGATGGTACTGGTAGCGTCGATCGTCGACGATCGTGGCGTTGATGCGCGGCGTGGCCTTGGCGAGCTCGACCAGCCGGAACGCGAGCAGTGCGAGCAGCGGCGAGAGCAGGAGCTTGTTCTCCTCCCCGTAGTGCACGGCGTAGTCGTTCCAGGGTTTCGGATCGTATTCGACGTCGAGGTAAGCGGCTGCCGCCCGGTCCCGCTGCCAGAGCACGGTCGAGAGCATGCCGCGCTCCTCGCCGGACAGCTCGACGTACTCGCCCGGAACGGCGGGCGTCGGTTCCGACACCGCGGGCGCGAGCGAAGCGGGCAGGCGAGCAGGGTTGCGTTGCGTCGCCAGCCAGGCCTCGATGTCGACAACCGTCAGTCGCTCGCCGGTGGCGGGAATCGCTTCGGCCGAAAGACCCAGCTCGCGCAACATCTCTTGCGCTTTCGCGGTCGGACGGCTGGTTGCCCGCCTCGTTTCTCCGGAAGCTATCGCCGGGGCCTGCTCGGGGACGCGCTCGGTGGCGATTTCACCCAACCAGAGGAACACCGAACCGACGCTCGCCGTTTCTCCCGTCCGATGCAGAATCTTGAGGACGTAGCCGTCGCGCTCCGCCGGCACATCGAGCACGGCCTTGTCGGTTTCCACCGCG
>VBCL01000105.1 GCA_005888865.1 Betaproteobacteria bacterium
CCAATCGACCAGGCCCAGCATCTTGCTCGAGTGGAGCTTGCGGCTCATAAGCAGGATGCCCGCGGCTGTCAGCGCGACGTGCTCGCGCGGCCACGGTACAAACACGAAGGCGACCAGAAGCAGCGCAGCAACGACGAGGCCCTTGGTTGTCTGCCAGCGCTTGAGCGGCGCATCGATATCTTCGTCGTTCCCGGGTGCTTCCACCAGGGGAATTGCGCCTTCTCGCGCCCAGCGACCGCGAGTTTGCGCCGCGATCACCGCCCAGGCCGCCGCAAGCCCGAGCAGCATCGGCAGCAACGCCTCCAAGAAATAACCGGCGAAGGAAAGTCGCAGGGTCTGGCCGATGAGGATGTTCTGCGGGTTCCCGATCAGCGTTGCCGCGGAGCCGATGTTGGCGGCGCAGGCGAGCGCGAGGAGATAGGGCACCGGATCGAGCCCACGCCGCTCGCAGGCACGGATCAGCACAGGCGCGACCGCCAGGCATACGATGTCGTTGCTGAACACCGCCGACAGCGCGGCGACCGCACCCATCAGCGCTGCAAGCAGCAGTGGCGGCGACAAGGCGAGCCCGGCGAGCCTTCGCGTCACCCAGTCGTAGAAGCCGCCGAGGCGCATCTGTGCGGACAGCACCATGAACGAGAAGAACAGGATGATCGTCGGCAGATGCACCGCCTCCGCCGCGCCCTCGATGCTGACGGCGTCGACGCTGATCAGAGCGATCGCTCCGAGCAACGCCACGCCGGTGCGGTCGAGCTGCAGGAACGGCAGCCCGCCCAGGATCATGCCGAGATAGACGATGCAGAAGATGATAACGATCGTTGTCGTCATCGCCGGCTAGCGCACCACCGCGGCCTTCGGAAAAATGAACGCACGCAGGCGCGTGCTGTCGATGAGCGGCGACGACACTGCAGCCACCGGGCGGCGCTCTGCCGCGCGGCGCTAGTCGGCACGCTCTCGATGTTCCACGATCACTTCGCGCAACTTCCCGCTGCGCGGATCGGCCACGGGAGGATGCCGATCGAGCACGATCTCGACGTTGGCGAGCGACTGCGCGGCGAGATACCGGTGCAGCGCCTTCGCCGCCGCGTGCCACGCGATCCTCCTTCGGTCCGCGTCGCGCGGATCGAGCCGGAGCGCGAGACGATCGGGCGCCTGCTGCACGAGTTGGAAACGATGCACGTCTGCGGCGTCCTCGACGACGGTCGTCAGCGCGAGAGGCAGCACCGACACCGTACGTCCATCGGCGGCCGTGAACGCGAGAACATCGTCGTGCCGACCCTCGGCGCGGATCGCCGGCAAGGGGCTGCCACAGGCGCAGCGTTCCGGCTTGGCCAGCACGCTATCGCCCAGATCGTAGCGAATCACCGGCTGGATCCGGTTGGCGAGATTAGTGAGGAGCACCGTGTGCGACGCCTCGCCCGGCGGCACGGGCCGGTAATCGCGGTCGACCGGCTCGAGTACGACCCAGTCATCGTTGACGTGCAGCCAGCCCTCGCGGCAGCCGTAGGCGATGCTCATGCATTCCGACGCACCATATTCGTTGATGAGCGCACATCCGAACGCACGCTCGATCGCCGTGCCTGTTGCCGGCGCGAGGTATTCGCCGCCCGACCACAGGCACGTCGGCGCAATGTGCAGCCGCCCTCCTGCCTGCTCGTCGGCCAGCTGCGCGAGCACCGTCGGATAGCTCGCGAGAAACGCCGGCTGGTAGGCGTTGAGCTCGGCCACCAGGCGCGGGAGTGGGTCCATTACCGAAAAAGCGCATGCGTTCGGCCACGGCCTGCCGCGGCACATGCGCTGCCACGACGCGATGCTGGCGAAGTGATCGCCCGTCGCGGCGATCAGGGCCGCGCGCCCGCCCCGGGCAACGAGACCCCACGCGTAGGGAGCGGCGAGCCGGGTGCCGGACAGTTGCACGGCAATCAGCGCATCGTAGGTCGCCAGCGCTGACTCGTCCTGCACGAAGATACCCGGCTCGCCGGTGCTGCCGGAGCTTTTCCACACGACGTACTCATCGAGGTAGCGCTCGCCGATGTGCGTTCGATCGGCGAGGAACGCCTCGATTCCGGCGCGATCGACGCGGCGGTCGGTCACCCATTCATCGAAGTGCGCCATGAGCTCGCGCTTGGTCGCGACCGGAAGCTCCGCGAGCGTGAGCGCGCGCTGGGGCAGGCCGTCCCAGGCTCGCCGATACCACGGCGAATGCTCTCGCGCAAACGCGATCAGGCTCGATGCGCGCGATGCGCGCGCAGGATCGATGGCCGAGCGCCCGGCGTTTCGCGTCCACCAGATCTCCGTCATCCGCGAAAACCACGGCCATGCAGCGACCGGTGAATCGGCGCCGCGCGACGCCCGCCCACTGGTGTTGTCGGGCTGGCCCACGACGCCCGGCGTCATGGATAAACCCCGGCTGTCTCCGTCCCTCCACATCTGTCAATCGTATACCTCGCGGAGGCCCGCCGGTTGACCGCCGGCAAGCGCTCGCTCGCGCCAGCCGGCCGGTGGCGAACCTTGCGCCACCGCAATGGTCAACTCAAAATAAGGAGTGCGAACCTCACCAGTATGACGCGTTGCGATCCATGACCCGACGAGCAGCCGTGCGTGCGCCCGAGACGCCACCCGGCGGTGTCAGGCGCTTCGGCGACCGTATCTACGATGACAAGCGCGTCGATCCGTATCAGGCGCGCGGCAAGTACCACGAGCCGACCACCTGCACCGACTGCGGCGCGGTGTTCCGGAACGGCCGCTGGACGTGGGGCGATGCGCCCAAGGACGGGCATCGCGATCGCTGTCCGGCATGCCGGCGGGTACACGACAAGCTACCCGCGGGCTCGGTCACGCTGGCGGGAGACTTCTATGCCGCGCATCGCGAAGAGTTGCTCCGCCTGGTTCGGAACGAGGCGGAGCACGAGCGTGGCGGACATCCGATGAATCGGATCATGGACATCGATGAGAGTCCCGACCGGGCCGTCGTCACGACGACCGATATTCATACGCCGCACCGGATCGGCGCGGCGCTTTCCCGCGCGTACCACGGCGACATCGACATTCGTTATGGAGAGGACGAGTACAGCGTGCGCGTAAGCTGGCGGCGCTGAGCTTGGCAAACGTCAATTCGCCGCAGCGAGCGACTCTACCACGTGGGCCGCCGACTCTTGGGGCGCCTTCATCGCGCGTCGCCGGCGATCAGTTGGACTGGCCGACAAGCTGTCTCAACGCCGGGCGCTCGAGAAGCTTGACGACGCGTCCCTGGACCTGGATCAGGCCTTCCTGCTGAAGCCGCGATAGCAGCCGGCTGATCGTTTCGAGCTTGAGTCCGAGGTAGCTGCCGATCTCTTCCCGCGTCATGCGCAGGATGAACTCGGACGACGAGTAGCCGCGCGCCTGGTAACGCTGCGAGAGATCGAGCAGGAAAGCCGCCAGCCGCTGGTCGGCGCGCATGGTTCCCAGCAGCAGCATCAGCGTACGCTGGCGGGCGATCTCGCGCGACAGATAGCGGTGCACGTTGTGCTGAAACGCAGCGCTCTCGCGGGCGATTTGCTCGACCCGGTCGAAAGGCAATACGCATACCTCCGAATCTTCGAGTGCGATCGCCTGGCACTCGTGCTCTTCGTTGCCGACGCCGTCGAGGCCGAGAATTTCGCCGGGCATGTGATAGCCGGCGACCTGCTCCCGACCATCTTCGGCGAGCAGCAGGGTCTTGAGCGAACCGGAGCGGATCGCATAGAGCGCGGTGAACGAACCGCCGGCCCGGTACAACGTTTCGCCCTTGCGCAGACGTACTCTGGTCGTGACGAGATCGTCGAGTAGCCGCGTGGTGTCCGTGTCGAGATCGGCGGACAGGCATTTGTCCAGGAGGTTGCAGGCCGAGCACTGGGTCTGGGCACGGCTGAGGGTCTGGGCACGGCTGACGTCGCGCAGCGTCGCGCGTGCGCGCGGCATGGCGGTGGTCCTCAGCGGAATCCCGACTTGCAGGGCGGCGACGGCTTCCATGGTGACCTCTCGTTGACTGTGGAGTGCTGGTTGTTGTCGTCGTACTAGGAATTCGCGGCGACGGGTCCCGCGATCACATCCCTGATCTTTCCGAACTCCGTGCTCTTGTCGAAAAACCAGCCCGCGCCGGACTCGACACACGTCCGCCGGTATTGCGCATTGGGATGGTTGGTGAGAACAATGAACTTGATCGACGGCGCCTTCGGGTGTACCGCGCGCAACACGTCGACGCCGGTCCCGCCGAGCAATTGAAAGTCCAGAACAACCCAGTCGGGCCGTGTGTTGAGGATGCCGCCGATCGCGTCGGCCGGGGATTCGGCCTCGCCGACGATCTCGACGCCCTCGATTTCGGTCAGCAGCTCGGTCAGGCGGTTCCGGACCGGCGCGAAATCTTCGACCAGGAATACTTTGGTGTGTGCCTGCGCTTGCATGACCGCAGTATCGGCAGTCACGGGGGCGACGACCATCGGCGCTCGCTGAAAGCGACCGTCGGTGTGCTCCGAATCCGGGGGTAGGAGTCGTCCTACCTCGGGCTCAGGCGCCGTCGCCAGAATCGTCGACGAGCCGGTGCCTGATCGCGTAGCGAACGAGCTCCGCCTGATTGTCGATCCCCATCTTCTCCATGAGGCGCGCCTTGTGCGTGCTGACGGTCTTGACCGACAGGTTGAGGACCGCGGCGATCGCAGTCACTGCCTGGCCTGAAACGAGCATCCGGAAAACCTGATACTCTCGATCGGAGAGTGCCGTGTGGGGGAGCCCCTCCGACTGCGGCATCGCGCCCAGCGCGAGCTGCTCGGCGACCTCTGCGCTGATGAAGGCGCCGCCGGCGGCGACTTTCTCGATCGCCGAGACCAGCAGCGCCGATGCGCTGTCCTTGGTGAGATAACCCGATGCGCCGGACTTGATCGCGCGCACGGCGTACTGATGTTCCTGATGCATGCTGAGTACCAGGATGCGCAACCGCGGCTTCTCGCTCTTCACCTGCTTGATCAGCTCCATGCCACTTTTCCCTGGCATCGACATATCGAGCAGCAGCACGTCGAAATCGGATTCGCGGACGACCTTCAGCACGTCGTGTCCATCGCGTGCCTCGCCGATGACATCGATACCACCGGCCGCCCTCAGCAGTTGCTTGAGGCCCTCGCGCACGAGAGTGTGGTCGTCGGCGATGACCACGCGGATCATGACCGACCCATCTCGAGCGCGATCGGAAAGCGCACCTCGACGTGGGTGCCGCGGCCCGGCGCGCTGGTCACCCGTGCTTCGCCACCCAGGAGCGCCGCGCGCTCGCGCAACCCCAGCAGGCCGTATGAATTGGGCTTGCGCGAATCCTGCGGCGAGAACCCGACGCCGTCGTCGCGCACACTGATCGCCAGCTCGGAATCGCGATGCTCGATCGCAACGTCGACCCTCGAGGCTCGGGCATGCTTGGCGATGTTGGTCAGCGACTCCTGGACCGTGCGGAATACAGCGGTTGCCTGCAAATCGGGGAGATCGAGCTCCCCATCGCCCGCCGCCAGCTCGCAGCGAACGCCCGTGTGCTCGGTGAAGCTTTCGACCAGCCATTCCAGCGCCGGCTGCAGGCCAAGGTCGTCGAGCATCAGCGGGCGTAGATCGGCGGAGATGCGCCTCGTTGCCGCCACCGTCGTTTCCAGCAGCGCCTCCATGCGCGCGAGACGCGACGCCATCGCCTCCTGATTCGACGGTGTCTTCTCGCGGCACCAGGCGACGTCCATCTGCAGCGCGGTGAGCTGCTGACCGAGTTCGTCGTGGAGCTCGCGCGCGATGCGGCTTTTCTCCTGCTCGCGCGCCCGGTGCGCTGCGGATGCGAGCTCGTGCAGCTCCTCCTTCGAGCGGCGCAGCGCCTCCTCGGCCACGACCCGCGCGCTGACGTCGCGCAGGATCACGGTGTAGAACTTGCCGTCGCCCTCGCTCACCTTCGAGATCGACGCGTCGATCGGAAACTCGATGCCGTTGCGCCTGAGCCCGGTGACCAGACGCAGCGCCCCCATCCGGCGCGAGGCGATGGTTCCCTCGCCGAAGGCGCTGACGTGCGCCGCGTGCGCGCCGCGGAAGCGCTCCGGAATGAACCAGGAGAGGGGCGCACCGAGGGCTTCGGCCTGCGGACAGCCGAACATCGTCTCCGCCGCGGCGTTGAACATGACCACGTGCTGGTCGCCGTCGACGGTGATGATCGCGTCCATCGCCGAATCGAGGATGCCGCGCAGGCGTGCTTCGCTCCGCTCGAGGAGCGACTCGGCGCGGACGCGCTCGGTGATGTCGCGCAGGATGACCGTGAAGAGCCTGCGCTCGCCGTCGCTGTGCTGCGAGATCGACGCTTCGATTGGAAATTCCTCGCCGTCCGCACGTAGCGCCATCAGCACGTTTTGCCCGCCCATGCGGCGCGAGGTCGAGCCGGTGCGTCCGAAGTGCTCGATGCGCGCGCGATGACCCTGGCGGAAGCGTTCCGGCAGGAGCTTGTCCAGCGGCTCCCCGAGGACTGCCGCTCGCGGCCAGCGGAAGACGTGCTCCGCGGCGGCGTTGAAGACCAGGATCCGTTGCCGCTCATCGACGGTAACGATCGGATCCATCGCCGATTCGACGATGCCGCTCACACGGGCTTCGACATTCCGCAGCGCCTCGTGCGACGCGCGCTGCTGACTGATCTGCCCATAGAGCAGCACCATGGTGACCACCACGATGGCGCTGCCCGCGACCGCCGCGGCGATCACCATCTCGGTACGGTACCAACCGAGGAGCCATGCGCCGATCGCCATCACCGCCGTCGCGGCGATCAATGCGAGCACCGGCGCGAGGATGATCAGCAGCCGACCATAAGGCACGGGGGCGCACGGCGAATTCGCGCTCGGCGGAGCGGCGACCGCGATCCTGTGCAACGCGTCTGGAGGTCCTGCGCTCATGGCGGCGAAATGCTTAGCCTGCTGAACTCGTTGGAATTATACGGTCACCCGGAGTGGCGGGAGTCGGGCTCGATCAACGTCTTCCAGACCTGAAGCTCGTTCGTCTCCCACGGGAATATCCGTGTGCCCGGGCCGGTAATATCCTTGTGCGTCACGTGCTCGCCGCAGACAACCCGGAACCCGGCGAGCGCCGTTCATTGCGGCTTCACACCGAGGAGATCTGCATGCCCGACAACTTCCGATTTGTGCTCGCCCGAGTCTTGCTCGGTGCATTGTTCATGCTCGCTGCCCTCGGCGCGACGGCGGCGGGGCCCAAGGCTTACGTGGGCAACTTCAACGACAACACGGTGAGCGTGATCGATACGGCAAGTGGCGCCGTGGTCGCGACGGTTCCGGTCGCCGCCGGACCCCACGGGATGGCCGCGACGCCCGACGGGCGCACGGTCTACGTCAGCGGCGATGGCTCATCGACGGTCAGCGTGATCGATGCGTCCGCGGACAAGGTGGCGCGCACGATCGACGTGGGCAAGACCCCGCACGGTCTCGCGGTCACGCCCGATGGGCGCACGCTGCTCGCCGCCGTCTACGGTGAGGATCGGATCGCCTTTGTCGATACGGCCAGCCAGGCGATCGTCGCGACCGTACCGGTTGCGAAGCCGCACACCATCGCGGTCCGGCCTGACGGGAAAGTTGCCTACGTCTCTTCGCAGGAGCCGGGCAAGTTCGCGCTGGTCGTTGTCGACATCCCAACCCGCGCGGCGCTGCGCAGTATCGCGCTCGAAAAGCCGCCGCGCGACCTCGAATTCGGCGCCGATGGCGCAGCGCTGTATTTCACGTTGGCGAGCGTGAATGCCGTGCAGGTGCTCGATCCCGCGTCGGACAAGATCGTCGGCCAGATCACCACCGGCGCATCGCCGCATATCGCCAGCGTATTTCGCGGCGCCACCGTCGGCACGGTGGTCGTGCAGGGGCCGGGCGAATTGCTGTTGTTCAATCCGGCGACCAATGCCCCGCTGCGCTCGATCGCAGTGGGCAAGCAGCCGCACTGGATGGCCGCGACCTCGGACGCGAAGAGCGTGTACGTCACCAACGAGGGCTCGAACGATGTGACGGTGGTCGAGATGGCGACCGGGCAGACCCGGACGATTGCCGTCGGGAAAGCTCCGCGCAAGGTCGTCATCCAGCGCGTCGCCTCAGGCGGCGGGGCAGCCAAGACCGCGACCGCCGATCCCAAGGTGTCGATCGCCAATTTCGCCTTCGCGCCCGAGGCCGTGACGATCGCGGTCGGGGATGCGGTCACCTGGACGAACGACGATGCCGCACCGCACGGGCTCGCGTTCAAGGATGGCGCGCAAGGCACCGGTTCGCTCTTGCCTGGGGCGAACTTCAGCCGCACCTACGACAAACCCGGGACGTACGATTACGTTTGCGCCGTGCATCCCTTCATGACGGGCAAGGTCATCGTTCGAGCGCCGTGATGGGGCAAGGCATTGGCTTGGACGGAATCAAGTCAATACGAAATGGCAGCAATATAGGCCTTGACAATGACTGCTTAGGCAATATAATAAGAGCCATGGATACCGCAACCGACATCGCGCCTGTTGCCGAGATTTACGACCCGAAACGCTTCGATCCGAGGACGGGTATCGGCGGGCTGTTGTCGCGGGTAAAGATGAGCATCGTCGAGGCCATGGACGCTGAACTGGCCCCGTTTGACATCAGTACTGCGCAGTACGTGATTCTGGTGAACCTCGCCAACGGCTGCGATTCGTCATCGGACCTCTGCCGGAGCGTGTCGTACGATCCTGGCGCCATGACGCGCATGTTGGATCGCCTCGAGCGCAAAGGCTTGGTCCGCCGTGTTCGCTGTTTCGAGGACCGCCGTGTTGCGAGACTCGCGCTCACGGACGAGGGCAAGGCGGTGTATCCGCAACTTGTGGAGCGGGCCGCCGCGGTGTTGAACCGCAAGCTGCGTGGTTTCAGTCCAGACGAGCTGCGACAACTCGAGGGCTTGCTGCAGCGTATGTTGATGAATGATTGATTTTTTTTGGCCTGTTAGTTGCCTAGGCATCAATAGCCACGGCAGCAATATGGGTTCATTGGCAACCGATTAGAAACGAAAGAAAACGAGCAATGAAGAATGCATGGGTGCAATGGATCGTCGAGCAATTCCGCACGCTCGGCCCTTATTTCGCGATCGAGCTGATCCTGCCGGGTGGCTCGGTGCTGGCGCTGTTGTTGTGGGCGTATCGCCATCGCTCGGCACTACGTCATCGCGAAGGAGCCTGACATGACGACTCGCGCCTTATTAACGGTGAGCGTACTTTCGCTGTCCCTGCTGGCCGGCGGTTGCGCGAGCACCAACGGACTCTCGACGCAGGCGTCGTTGGGGGACGCGAACGCCCTGGCGGCGCAGAAGTCCTTGGCCGGGACGCCGGTCGCCTCGGCGAGCTGGCCGCGCAGCGACTGGTGGACTGCACTGGGCGACGCAGAGCTCGATCGGCTGATCGAGGAAGCGCTGGCAGGCAGCCCGACGCTCAAGGTCGCGGCAGCGCGCACGCGCAAGGCGCTGGGCTTGGCGGAGACGTCGAAAGCCGCGTTGTATCCGCGCGTCGACGCGAGCTACGAAGCCACGCGCGAGCGATTCCCCGAGCACGGCCTCGTTCCGCCTCCTGCCGCCGGAGCGTGGAGTACGGTCCATCAGCTTCAAGCGACGCTCGCCTGGGAGCTCGATTTCTGGGGCAAGAACCGCGCAGCTTACGAGAGTGCGCTCGGCGAAGCGAAGGCCGCAGAGGTCGACGCTTACGCGGCGCGGCTCGCGCTGTCGGCCAACATCGCGCAGGCGTACGTGCAATTGCAGCGCGCGTACCTGCAGCTCGACGTCGCGCAGACCACGCTGAAAGAACGCGAGCAGATCTTTGCGCTCACGCGTGATCGCAATGCGGCGGGCGTCGACTCGCGACTTGAGTTGAAACAGGCCGAATCGGCGCTGCCCGCGACGCGAGAGCAGATCGCGCAGCTCAACGAAACGATTGCGCTCACGCGTAATCGCAATGCGGCGGGCGTCGACTCGCGACTTGAGTTGAAACAGGCCGAATCGGCGCTGCCCGCGACGCGAGAGCAGATCGCGCAGCTCAACGAAACGATTGCGCTCACGCGTAATCAGCTCGCGGCGCTGCTTGGACAGGGGCCTGACCGCGGGCTCTCGATCGGGCGCCCCGATGCGCATTCGCTCGAGACCGTGGCGCTGCCGGCGAGCCTTCCGGCGGAGCTCCTCGGTCGTCGCCCCGACCTGGTAGCACAGCGCGCCCGCGTGGAGGCCGCGCAGAAGGAGATCGCGGTGGCCAAGGCCGAGTTCTATCCCAACGTCAATCTGATCGCGTTCATCGGGCTGCAGAGCCTCGGCTCGGCGGGATTTCTGTCGGCAGCCAGCCGTACGCTTGGCGTCGGACCCGCGATCAGCCTGCCGATTTTCGAGGCGGGAAGGTTGCGCGGAAATCTGGCCGGCAAGAACGCCGATTACGACATCGCGGTGGAGAGTTACAACCAGACGCTCGCCGATGCCTTGCGCGACGTCGTCGACAATCTCGCCTCGTTTCGCAGCGTTGCCGAGCAGCGCCGAGAGCAGGCTCAGGCGCTCTCGACCGCGCAGGAGGCCTACGATCTCGCGCTGTTGCGCTACCGGGAAGGTATCGGCAACTACCTCCAGGTGCTGTCGGCGGAGCAACCGCTCCTCGCGCAGCAGAGCCTCGACGCCGACCTCAAGTCGCGCGAGATATCGCTCTCGATCGATCTCGTCCGCGCGCTCGGAGGTGGATTCGACGACTCCGCGATCGGGGGCATGACTGCCCCGGTCGCCGCTATTGAACAAAATCGCAGTGTAAAGGACCAAAACCAATGACCAATCAACCCCACACGCCACCTGGCAATGTCCCTTCGAGCTTACCCCGGTGCGGGCGCAGACCCTGGCTGTTCATCGCCGTCGCCGTTGTCGTTGCGATCTCGGTCGTGAGCGGAGAGCTGTGGGCGATCCGTCAAGCTCCCCCCGCCGACGGTACGGTTGCCTCCGGGCTGGCGAGCGATGTTGATCGTGCGCTTGCCCGGGTGGCGGCGGCATCGGCTCTGATCGGTCCGGCGGACTGAGGAAGCCTGACTCGCTTCGAACGAAGAAACCGAACCAAGGATAACGGCCATGGCTGAACAAGCTCAACCTCCTGCTCCTCCCGAAGACGCCGCGGCACTGAAGGCCA
>VBCL01000525.1 GCA_005888865.1 Betaproteobacteria bacterium
CCATATCGAGCATCAGCGCTATACCGATCCGTCGGCGTGCTTCGCCGACATCGCGACGATCGCCGCCACGCGCGACACCGCGTTTCTCGACGGCGTGGTGTTCGCGGCGGGCGAGCTCTACATCGTGCGCGGGACCTTCGTCGAGACAGCCCCGTACCTGAGCGACTACACCTTCGAGCAGATCTATTACCGCTCGATCCGCGATCGCGCCAGCGATTTCATGAGCGTGCACGATTACCTGTGGCGGTGGGACACCGACTGGTTCTGGTGCTCGAAGAACGTCGGCGCACAGCACCCGTTGCTGCGGCGGCTGTACGGGCGCGAGCGGCTGAACTCGATCACCTACCAGAAGATCATGCGCTGGAACAGCCGGCACGGCGTCACGCGCGCGTTGAACCGGCTCACCGGTGTGCATCCCGAGTCGGTGATCCAGGACGTCGACATTCCGCTCGAGCGCGCCGCCGAGTTTCTCGAGTTCTTCCACGCCGAGATCGGCATCCTGCCGGTATGGATCTGCCCGATCCGGGCGCCGCCGGCGAGCGAGCGCTTTCCGCTTTACCCGCTCAAACCCGACGCGCTGTACATCAACTTCGGGTTCTGGGACGTCGTGCGCGACCGCACGCCGCATCCGCCGGGGCATTTCAACCGCAAGGTCGAGCGCAAGGTCGACGCGCTCGGCGGGATCAAGTCGCTGTACTCCGAGTCGTATTTCACCGAGGACGAGTTCTGGTCCGTCTACGACCGCGACGCGTATCGCGCGCTCAAAAAACGCTACGACCCGAAGGGCGCGCTCGGCGATCTTTACACCAAGACCGTCGGCCGAACGTAGCCCCGGTTGAGCGCCGTCGTCGTTCGGTGCGTCTGTCTACCGCCGCTCGCCGCCGGGCGGGAAGCATTGTGTCTCCGGTCGCGACCGCCTACAATCACGGCCGTCTTTCCAAACCCGGATCGAGTTTCGATGACCTCGCAAGCCCTGCGCGCACGCCGCCGTTTTCTGCACTTCGGTGCCGCGCTCGTCGCCGCCCCGATGCTCATCCTGTCGAAAAAGAGCGTGGCGTCCACGGCGGCGCGTTCGCTCTCGTTCGAGCATACGCACACGGGCGAGACGCTTTCGCTCGTCTACGCGGTGGGTGACCGCTACGTTTCCGCCGCGCTCGATAGCGTCCGGCATTTCCTGCGCGACTTCCGCAACGGCGCGACGCACGCCATCGATCCGGGACTCCTCGACCAGCTCAACGCGCTTGCCGCGGCGACGGCGACTCGCGCGCCGTTCCAGGTCATCTCAGGCTATCGCTCGCCGGCGACCAACGAAATGCTGCGGCGGGCCGGGCACGGGGTCGCGACGGGAAGCCTGCACCTGCAGGGGCAGGCGATCGACATCCGCCTCGCCGATGTCGAGCTCACCGATCTGCGCGACGCGGCACTGTCGCTGCGCGCCGGGGGTGTGGGCTATTACCCATCGGCCGACTCCGACTTCGTGCACATCGATACGGGGAGCGTGCGCCGCTGGTAGCGGCCGTTGCAAGCGCCTCGATACTGTCGTCATCCCGGCCCCGGCCTTCGCCGGGGCAGGCTGCGGCCGGGATCCAAAAGTCCGGTCTTATCTCAGTGATGTGTGGTGCCTCCTGGGCATGACATCCGGATGTGTGGTGCCTCCTGGGCATGACATCCGGTCTGACAAATACAGTGGGGGGTTAGATGACCTGTCGTCAGCTTTCGCAAGCGTCAAAATCAACGTGGCTCCTTTCGACTTCCTTGATCGCCGCCGCAATCGCAATGTGGAGTGGCGTTCCAACCTCGGCGTTCGCCGCTCAGGACTGTGCGGCCCTTGCCAATCTGAAAATCAACAACACCAACTTGCTTTCTGCCGCCGAGGTGCCGGCAGACGGCGACCTGCCAGCATATTGTCGCGTGCTGGGGTACGTACGTCCCGCCATCAATTTTGAAATCAAACTGCCGCTGCAGGCGTGGAACGGCAAGTTCTACATGGTCGGCTGCGGGGGCTTCTGCGGCACGGTCAACTCGGAAGCGCGCGGCTTCTCGAACGCGATGAATTTCGGCCTTCGGCGTAACTATGCGGTTTCAGTCTCTGATTCAGGTCATTGGGGAACAAACGCTGTCGATGCCGGTGGGCCTTGTATAATCCAGTCGCCGTTATGGATTGGGCGCAGCGCTACGTTCCAGAAACCGCCCGCGTCTCCAAAATCATCGTCAAAGCCTACTACGGGGCTGAGCAGAAGAAGTCCTACTTCGCTGGTTGCTCGCAAGGTGGGCGCGTGGGCCTCTTGGAGGCGCTGCGTAATCCGAAGGATTTCGATGGCATCATCAGTGGTGCCCCGGCGTTGGATAACACGGGCCTTTATAACCACTACGCTTGGGATGCGAACACCAACTCCGGTCCGGACGGCAGATCCGTTTTTTCTCCAGCCAAACGTAACCTGCTCCGAAATTCGGTCTACGCCGCGTGCAGCGAAAAACTTGGCGTCGCGGACGCGATCATTGCCGATCCGCGCGCTTGTCATTTCAAACCGTCCACTCTGCAATGTCGAGCGGGCGACGCCGCCGATTGCCTGACGCAAGCGGAAGTCGCCGCCGCCGAAAAGATTTACAGCGGGCCGGTCAATTCGCGTGGACAGCGGCTCTTCCCGGGCGATCCGCCGGGTTCCGAGCCGTTTTGGCCGGCGCGCATCACCGGCACGGGTGGGGGGCAGGCGCTACCATATGCCCAGAGTTACTTCAGGTACATGGCCTTCGACCCGCCGGCCGGCCCATCTTATAACGTAATCAATTACGACTTTGACAAGGACCCTCCTCGACTTGCGTACGCGGCCTCTATCACCAATGCCGCTACTTACAACCCGAGCACCGGGGAAATCGAATTTGACGACATGAACGCCTTCAAGAAGGCAGGCGGCAAGCTCCTCATATGGCATGGTTGGGCGGACGCCTCGGTCCCACCCCAGCATGCGGTCGACTTCTATGAAGCGCTCGGCAAAAAAGAGGGTGGCATTGCCGTGGCACAGGACTTTGCCCGCCTGTTTATGGTGCCCGGCATGGACCATTGCGGCTTTCAAGGACCAGTCTCAGCGGATACGGGCATCGATCCATTGACCGCACTCGAACAGTGGGTCGAGGAAGGGAAAGCGCCGAGCGAACTGATTGCGACCAAGACGGCACCAAACAGCAATCAAACGCTCTGGCGACGCCCGGTCTGCGCTTATCCCAATGCCGCGCGCTACAAGGGCAGTGGTGATCCGACCGATGCGACGAGCTTCACATGTACGGCGCCCTGAGCTTCGTCCCGGCTACCGCGCGCGAAGCGCGCTCTCGAGCTTGCGGTCGTCGTCGTAGATGTCGGACTGGAACAGCACGCGTCCGGTCGAGTCGACGATCGCGGTCGTGTAGAAGATCACCACCGGGATCGGATGTTTGAGCCGCACCGTGCTGGTCTTGCCTGCGTCCATCGCCGCGGCGATCCGCTCCCCCGTCCATTCCGGCTGATCGCCCAGCACGAACGCCGCCAGCGCAGGCGGATCGGCGACACGA
>VBCL01000526.1:0-3603 GCA_005888865.1 Betaproteobacteria bacterium
CGAACTGCTGCTCGCGAAGCTTGCGCAGCAGGTCGGGCAGAGGAATCTTCACCGGGCACACCACGCCACACTGGTTGCACAGCGTGGCAGCCTGCGGCAGGTCGAGCGCGCGTTCGATGCCCACGTACGCTGGCGTCAGGATCGAGCCGATCGGGCCCGGATAGACCCAGCCGTAGGAATGTCCGCCGACGTTCTGGTACACCGGGCAATGGTTCATGCACGCGCCGCAACGGATACAGCGCAGCGCCTCCCGGAGCTCGCTGCCCAGCACGCCCGAACGACCGGCATCGACGACGATGAAATACATGTGCTCGGCGCCGTGGAACTCGCCCTGGCCCTTGACACCGGTCAGGATGTCGACGTAGTTCGAGATCGATTGCCCGGTCGCCGAGCGCGGCAGCAGCCGCATCAGCGTGGCGACGTCTTCGAGCGTCGGGACGATCTTCTCGATGCCCGAGATCGCGACATGCACGCGCGGCAGGGTCGTCGTGAGCGTCGCGTTGCCCTCGTTGGTGACCAACACGACCGAGCCCGTCTCGGCGACGAAGAAATTGCCGCCGGAGATGCCCATCTCGGCGGTCAGATAGTGCTGCCGCAGCACTCCCCTCGCCTCCAGACACAGCTCGGCGATCTCGGTCTTGCGCGTCGTGGCATGCGTTCGGGCGAAGAGGTCGGCAACCTCCTCCTTGCTCTTGTGCAGCGCCGGTCCGATGATGTGCGATGGCGGCTCGTAGTCGTTGATCTGCAGAATGTACTCGCCGAGGTCGGTCTCGACCACCTTGAGTCCAGCGGCTTCGATCGCGCGATCGAGCTCGGACTCCTCGCTCACCATCGATTTCGACTTGATGATCTTGGTGACGCCGTGCCGGCGCGCGATGTCGAGCACGTGCGCGTTGATCTCCTCCGGCGTCTCGGCCCAGAGCACGGTTGCGCCGCGCGCGGTCGCGTTACGTTCGAAGATCTCCAGCCACACGTCGAGATTGTCGAGCGCGCGCTGGCGGATCGCGCGCCCGGCTTCGCGCGTGCCTTCGAAATCATCGAGCTCGGTCAGCGACTCGCGCCGCTTGGCAACGAACTTGCCCTTGATCTTCTGCAGGTTGTGCTGGAGCTGCGCGTTGGCCATGTTGGCGTGGGCGCGTTCCTTGAAGTGCATCGAGGTAACCTGCATGACTGGCCTCCGGGTCTCTAGCTCGATTCACCGGCAAGCACCTCGGCCACGTGCAGCACGCGCGTCTTCGTGTCGCCGCGTCGCCGCAGCCGACCTTCGATGTTGAGCATGCAGCCCAGGTCCCCGAGCACGACTGCGCCGGCACCGCTCGCGGCAATGTGCTGGCACTTGTTGTCGGCCATTCGAGTCGAGATCTCGCCGTACTTGACTGCGAAGGTGCCTCCGAAGCCGCAACAGGTCTCGCACTCGACCATCTCGGCGAGCTCGAGCCCGGGAACCCGGGCGAGAAGCTTCCGCGGCTGATCCTTGAAATCGTGATAGGTGATGGTCGCGGGGAACGACCCCGGCACCGCGTCGAGCGCGAGCACATCGGAGAGAAAGCTCGTCAGCTCGTAGGTCTTCTCGGCAAGGGCAGTGGCGCGCTGCAGCAGTACAGGGTCGTCGCGGCACAGATCGGCGTAGTGCGTCTTGATCATCCCGCTGCACGACCCTGAAGGCGCGACCAGATAGTCGCAGCTCTCGAATTCGGCGACGACCTTGGCGGCCAGCGCCCTGGCCCCGGCGCGATCGCCCGAGTTGTAACCCGGTTGACCGCAGCAGGTCTGGTGAGGCGGCACGTAGACCTCGGCGCCCCCCGCTTCGAGCAAGCGAATCGAAGCGAAGCCGATCGACGGCCGCATCAGGTCGACCAGGCAAGTGACGAAGAGGCCGACGCGCATCTTGGAACGGGGCTAGTACGAATGCCTCAACGCCAGCACGCACCATCCCATCAGGTTCTGCGGGAAGATGCCGAGCATGAGCAGCGCCAGGCCATTGACCGACAACAGTATCCGGGTGTCACCGCGCGCGGCGATCGGCGCGATGTCGACGGGATCGTCGAAATACATCAGCTTGACGACGCGCAGATAGTAGAACGCGCCGATCAGCGAGGCCAGTACGGCGAGCACGGCGAGCCATACGAGACCGATATCCACCGCCGCCGCGATCACCGAGAACTTGGCGTAGAAGCCGACCGTCGGCGGGACGCCGGCGAGCGAGAACATCGCCAGCAGCATCATGAACGCGTACCAGGGGCTGCGCTGGTTCAGTCCCTTGAAGTCATCGAGCCGATCGGCTTCGAAGCCTTCGCGGGAGAGCAGGAGCACGATGCCGAACGCGACGAGCGTGGTCAGAACATAGGTCACGGTGTAGAACATCGCCGCGCTGTAGCCGTCCAGCGTGGTCCTGGATCCGTCCCCGGTCACCGAAAGGAAGCCGAGCAGCATGAAGCCCATGTTGGCGATGGTCGAATACGCCAGCATCCGCTTGATACTGGACTGCGCGATGGCGACAACGTTGCCGAGCACCATCGACAGCACGCAGAGCACCACCAGCATCCCCTGCCAGTCGACGGCCAGCGCCGACAGCGAGCCCACCAGCAGGCGTATGGCGAAGGCGAACGCGGCGAGCTTCGGGGCGCTGCCGATGAGCAGCGTCACTGCGGTCGGAGCCCCGTCGTAAACGTCGGGTATCCACATGTGGTAGGGCACGGCACCGAGCTTGAAGGCGATCGCGGAGACGACGAACACCAGGCCGAAGACGAGGATCACGCCGCTGGCGCGGCCAGCGACGATCGCATCCGCCACGGCGCTGATCTCGAGCGTGCCCGTCGCGCCGTAGAGCATCGACATGCCGTAGAGCAGCAGCCCCGAGGCGAGCGCGCCGAGCACGAAATACTTCATCGCAGCCTCGATCGCGCGCGCCGAGTCGCGCTGCAGAGCGATCAGCGCATAGAGCGACAGCGACATCAGCTCCAGGCCGAGATAGAGCGTGATGAAGCTGTTGGCGGAGATCATCACCATCATGCCGAGCAGCGCGGTGAGCATCAGCACGAAGGTTTCTCCGCGGAAGAGTCCGCGCGCGGCGAGGTAGGTCCGCGAATAGAACAACGTCAGCGAGACCGAGACGTAGGCGAAGAGCTTCATCGCGTCGGCGAGCTTGTCGGCGATGAACATGCCGCCGAGCGCGCGCAGCGGCGTATCGTCGGGCGAGGCCAGCGTCACGTACGCCGCGGCGAGGAGCGCAACCTGCGTCAGCCAATAACTGATCTGGCGCCGCGACTCGGGGACGAACAGATCCAGGATCAGAATCAGGCAGGCGGCGCTCCCGAGCACGATCTCCGGCCAGGCCGCGGTGAGGTTGAATGCGGGATTCATGGGTGGACCCCCACGCTTGCGGCCTCGTTGCATTCGGCCGCTACGCTGCCCCCAAAAGCGGGGGCGCCATTCGCGCCTTGGGGCGGCCCTGCGGCGCAGATGTGGACCCCCACGCTTGCGGCCTCATTGCATTCGGCCGCTACGCTGCCCCCAAGAGCGGGGGCGCCATTCGCGCCTTGGGGCGGCCCGGCGGCGCTCACTGTTTGCTCCGGGCCACGTGCGCCAGCAGATCCGAGACCG
>VBCL01000526.1:3718-5396 GCA_005888865.1 Betaproteobacteria bacterium
TTCACGGCGGCGAGGATCACCATGAACTCGCCGACGAAACCGCTGGTTCCCGGCAACGCGGCGTTGGCCATCGAAAAGAGCATGGCGAAGGCCGCGAACTTGGGCATGGTGTTCACCACCCCGCCGTAATCGCCGATCTGACGGCTGTGCATGCGGTCGTAGAGCACGCCGACGCAGAGGAACAGCGCGGCCGATACGAAGCCGTGCGAGATCATCTGCACCAGCCCGCCCTCGACCCCGAGCTGGCTGAAGAGGAAGAAGCCGAGGGTGACAAAGCCCATGTGCGAAATCGACGAGTACGCGATCAGCTTCTTCATGTCGGGCTGCACCAGCGCGACGAATCCGATATAGACGATGGCGACCAGCGACAACGTAATCACGAATCCGGAGAGATAGCGGCTTGCGTCGGGCAATATGGGCAGCACGAAGCGCACGAACCCGTACGCGCCGACTTTCAGCGTGATCGCCGCCAGGACGACCGAGCCGCCGGTCGGCGCCTCGACATGCGCGTCCGGCAGCCAGGTATGCACCGGCCACATCGGTACCTTGACCGCGAAGGCGATGAAGAAGGCGCCGAACAACCACACCTGAGTCCTGAGTGAGAGCGGAAGCTGGTACCACTCCAGGATCGAGAAGCTGCCGCTCACCGTGTACAGGTAGATCAGCGCGACCAGCATCAGCACCGACCCCAGGAACGTGTACAGGAAGAACTTGAGCGCCGCGTAGATCCGGTTGGGCCCTCCCCAGATGCCGATGATCAGGTACATCGGGATCAGCTGCGCCTCGAAGAAGGTGTAGAACAGCACCGCGTCCAGCGCGGCAAACACCCCGTTGACGAATCCCGACATGATCAGGAACGCCGCCATGTATTGCGCGACTTTCTTTTCGATCACCACCCAGCCGGCCCAGACCGCGAGCATGGTGATGAAGCTGTTGAGCAGGATGAACAGTACCGAGATGCCGTCGACGCCGAGCAGATAGTTGATGTTGAACCGCGGGATCCACTCGATGGTTTCGACGAACTGCATCTCGGCGGTGCCGAGCGTGAAGTGAAGGTATAAAGGAATCGTCACCACGAATCCCGCCACCGCGCCGACCAGCGCGAGCCAGCGCGCGGCGGGGGCGTCGCGGTCGCGGTTGACCGCCAGCACCAGCAGGCCGGCGACGATCGGCACCCAGATCGCGAGGCTCAGGTAGGGCAGCATCAGATGACTCTCAGCGTGAGCCACCAGAACAGGAAGACCACGATGCCGAGCACCATCGCGAACGCATACTGGTAGACGAAGCCCGACTGGATCTGCCGCGCCAGAGCGGAGGTCGCCCCGACGAGGCGCGCGCTGCCGTTGACGAAGAAGCCGTCGATCAACGACCGGTCGCCAACCTCCGAGAAAAGCGCGCCGACGCGCCGGAACCCGCCGGCGAAGAACCAGTCGTTGAACCGGTCGATGTAGTAGTTGTTCACGAGCAGCCGGTACAGCGCACCGGTCCGGTCGCTGATCTTCGCCGGCAAGTCGGCACGTTGAATGTAGAGCAGCCATGCCGTGGCGATGCCGGCGAGCGCGAGCCAGAAGGGCAGCGTCGCGAAACCGTGCATGACGAATGCCCAGGGCCCGTGCCATTCCTCGGTCATCGTCGAGAGGCCGCCATGCTGCTGGGCGATCGCGATCGATTCGCCGAA
>VBCL01000519.1 GCA_005888865.1 Betaproteobacteria bacterium
CGAAATCGAGCGCGTAGGCGCGGATGCTGCCGGGCATGAACTGCGGCAGACCGATCGCGCCGGCGTACGAGCCCTTGGGCGCGAGCGGCGAGATGCCCTGTTCGCGCGCGAGCAGCAGGAACTGCTCCAACTCGCCGCGGAAGAAGTCGGCCCGGCGCGGGTAGTCGAACGCCAGCGTGGTGAGCGCGTCGAGCACGCGATAGTTGCCGGTATTGCGGCCGTAGTTGGTTTCCACGCCCAGGATCGCGACGACGATCTCGGGCGGCACGCCGAACTTCCGTTGCGCGCGCTCGAGGGGGCTGGCGTGCGCGCGCCAGAACTCGGCGCCTGCATCGATCCGCGCGGGGTCCAGGAATCGCGATGCGAATTCGTAATACTTCGGCGGCGACACCACGGGACGCGTCATCGCCGCCACGACCTGCGGCTGGTAACGCGCCTCGGCAAACAATTGGCGCAGCGCCCGCGCGGAGAAGCCGTGCTCGGCGCTCATCCGGTCGATGAAGGCGCGCACCTCGGGACGCTGCGCGTAGTGGACAGGCGCGGACAGCGCGACGGACGCGGTGACGAACAGCAGGGCGGCGCACATCCTCGGCAGTCCGCTGCGCCACCGTTTCATGCTTCGCGTCTTCATCCGGTTTCGACCGCGGCGGATGGTATCATCCCGGCGCCCTCGCCCGGCTCTGTGTTCTCGGGTGCCCTCGGGTGCCCTCAGTTGCCACAAGGCGGGTCGTCCGCGCATGCTCTATCCGTTCTTCCGCCCGCTGCTGTTCGCGCTCGATCCGGAGACCGCACATGATCTGACGCTCGCGGGGCTCGACGCAGCCGCGTCACTGGGCGTCGCGCAGCTCGCCGCGCCGCGGCTGCCGCCTTCATCGGTCGAGGTGATGGGTCTCAAGTTCCGGAACCGGATCGGACTCGCCGCCGGGCTGGACAAAAACGCAGCCCATATCGACGGTCTCGCGGCGTTAGGGTTCGGTTTCATCGAGTGCGGTACCGTGACGCCACGCGCCCAACCGGGCAACCCGAGGCCGCGACTGTTCCGTCTGCCCGAAGCGGAAGCGCTGATCAATCGCCTGGGCTTCAACAACGGCGGCGTCGACGCATTTGTCGCTAACGTGCGTCGGGCCCGGTTCGGGCCGAGGAACGGCGGCATCCTTGGGTTGAACATCGGCAGGAATTTCGACACCCCCAACGAGCGCGCGTTCTTCGACTATGTGACCTGCCTTCGCGCCGTTCATGGTTACGCGAGCTACGTCACGGTCAACATTTCGTCGCCGAATACGAAGGGTCTGCGCGAGCTGCAGGGCGAGGGCGAGCTCGACCTCCTGCTCGGCGGGCTCAAGGGCGAGCAGAAGAAGCTCGCCCAGCTCCATGGCAAATACACGCCGCTCGTGGTCAAGATCGCTCCGGATCTCGGTGAGGAGGACATCGGTCGCATCGCGCGCGCACTCGTTCGTCACCGCATCGACGGCGTAATGGCCACGAACACGACGGTCGATCACGCCGCGGTCGCCGGGCTGGCGCACGCCACGGAGGAAGGCGGTCTGTCGGGCCGGCCGCTCAAGGACAAGTCGACGGCAGTGGTCCGGTCATTGGCCTTGGCACTCGACGGAGCGTTGCCGATCATCGGCGTGGGCGGCATTCTGTCCGGCGCGGACGCGAAGGAGAAGATTGCCGCCGGCGCAACACTGGTCCAGATCTACACCGGATTGATCTTCAAGGGGCCAGAGCTTATCGCGGAGATCGCTCGGGCGCTTGCTTGAGGTGCACGAGCATCTTCCCTTCGCCTTCCGCGACAAGCTCGTCGTGCTGATTGCGGCACTCGCCTGGGACGACAACCATGCCGGCATGCTGCGTCGGCTTTGGGGTGCTTCTCGGTGATGGTCCAGGTCGTGGTCAGCGTGTCGCCGACCCGGACCGGCACAGGCCGTAGCGGATCGAACTACGCCGGCTCTTCGCCGAACTTCTCTTCGAGCGACGCCATCATGCTGACGAACGCCCGATCGACCAGCGGCTCGGCTTCGACCAGCCGCGCGCGATCCTTGCGGAAGCGATCGGCCAGCTCGTCGGCGGTGAGCGAGACGGCTTTCTGACCCTGCCGGTTGGTGAACAGATACGTACCGCGCAATGGGCTCACCCATGCGAGCTTGGCGAACGCAAGCTGCCCGTCCTCGCCCTCGAACTCGATCCACATCCCGCGCTCGAGACTCGCAGCCAGCTCGGCAAAATGATCCTCGCGCGCCTTGGCCGCCGTCTCGCTGTCCCCTTTGGCGGTCGCCTCCTCGGCGGCCGCGGCGGCGGCTTCCGCCACCGCGGTGGTCGGCATCGGCACCGATGCGAGGCTCGGCTTCACCGAAGCGGCGTGCGCCTCGACCAGGTTGGACATGAATTGCTCGCGCTCGCCAGGCTCCCAGGCGACGTTCTGCAGCCCGCGGTGCAAGCGCTTGAGCAGGTTCGGCAGCATCGCCACCAGCTTCCTGCGCTCGTCACCGGTGCGCTTCGGCTGCACGCTCCAGACCAGGTCGTCGAGGGTGGTCAGCGCCAGGACCCAGGTTTCGCTTTCTTCCCCCTGGAGATGCAACTGTGCG
>VBCL01000520.1 GCA_005888865.1 Betaproteobacteria bacterium
CGGGTGGCAACAGTTCTTTACATCACTGGAACGCGTGGTCGCAGGCCTGGACTGACGTTGCTGGGCGCTCGTTGCAGATGTTACCGTCATGCTCATGACGGCGAGTGCCACGTCCAAGAGTCAGGGTCGCGCGGAACCAGTGACAGGCGGCGTTGCGCCCGTCACCGCTGTACAGGCGCAGCAATCCACCCCGACGCCGCGACGACTGCGTCGCTTGCTTTGTCTGGATGATTTCGAGACCGCTGCGCGCAGACACTTGCCCCGGCCCATCTTCGGCTACATCGCCGGCGCGGCGGAGACCAACCGTTCACTGCACGACAATCGGCTCGCCTTCGACGAGCTCGGGTTCGTTCCGCGCGTGCTCATCGACGTGTCGAAGCGATCGCAACAGGCGTCACTGTTCGGATCCACGTACGCGGCGCCGTTCGGCATCGCGCCCATGGGCATCAGCGCGCTATCGGCCTATCGCGGCGATATCGCGATGGCGAGGGCGGCTGCCGCGGCGAATATCCCGATGATCATGAGCGGCTCGTCGCTGATTCGGCTGGAGGACGTGGCGAAGCAAGGCAGGACCACGTGGTTCCAGGCCTACCTTCCGGGCGACGTTCCGCGCATCACCGCGCTGATCGAGCGCGTTGCCCGTGCCGGCTTCGAAATCCTCGTGATCACGGTCGACAGCCAGGTTGCGGGTAATCGCGAGAACAACGTCAGGGCGGGATTCTCCACGCCGCTGCGACCGACGGCCCGCTTGGCATGGGATGGCATTACCCATCCACGCTGGTTGTTCGGCACCTTCCTGCGCACCCTGCTCCGGCATGGCATGCCGCACTTCGAGAACAACGATGCGACACGCGGCCCGCCGATCCTGTCGCCGAGCGTTGTGCGCGATTATTCGGACCGTGGGCACTTGAACTGGCAGCATTTCGAGCTGATCCGCCGCCTGTGGAAGGGGCGGCTCGTCATCAAGGGCATTCTCGATACCGGCGACGCGCGCATTGCCCGCGACGCGGGCGCCGAAGGCATCATCGTCTCGAACCACGGGGGCCGTCAGCTCGACGGCGCGGTGTCGCCGCTCCGAGTCCTGCCCGACATCGTCGCGACGTGCCCCGACATTCCGATCATGATGGACAGCGGCGTTCGTCGCGGCACCGACGTCTTCAAGGCGCTGGCACTCGGCGCCCGGTTCGTCTTCGTCGGCCGCCCCTTCGGATTCGCTGCTGCGCTCTGCGGAGAGGCCGGCGTGCGGCACGCCATCCGGCTGCTCTCCGATGAAATCCATCGCAACATGGCGCTGCTCGGCATCACCAGCCTCACCGAGCTGAGCCCGGATCGGCTGGTTCGCCTCGAGGGCGGCGGCTGATAGAGCTTGCTAACGCACAAGCTCGGAGCCTGAATCATCTCGTCACTGCCGCGCGCGTCCTTGCGGCGGCGGCTCACCACTTGTTGCGTAACTCGCGCAGCTTCAGGAACACGGTGCGCTGATCGGGCTTGTCGGGCAAGTCGGGAAACGCTTCGCGCAACTTCGCGATCACGGTGGGACTCTGCAGGCGAAAGAACGTGTTGATCTGCCGCTCGACGTCGAGCGTCGACACATACGCCGCGTTCGGGTCTTGACCCGTGAGCGTGTCGAGCATCTCCCGGGCACGGTCGTTGTCGGGCTCGCGATTCAACGTGAACCGCAGATTATTTTCGATGTAGTCGTGGCCCGGATAAATCAGTGTCGATGCGGGCAGCCTGGCGAGTTGCTCGGAAAACGTCTTGTAGAGCTCCGCGGGATGGCCGCCATTGTGGCAATTCCCGGCACCGGCATTGAATAGCGTATCCCCGCAGAAGAGCGCCGGCTGGTCGGTATGCGACAGCAGGCATACGTGACTCATGGTGTGCCCCGGCGTGTCCAGCACTTCGAGCTCGACCGTCTTGCCCACTTTGACGACGTCGCCCGCACCCAGGCCACGGGCCATATCGGCGATCTTGTCCCGGGCATTCTTGTGCGCCAGAATGCGGGCTCCCGTTTTCCGGACCATGGCGTCGTTCCCTCCGGTATGGTCGCGGTGCTCGTGAGTATTCAGGATCTGGGTGATACTCCAGCCCTCGTCCGTGGCGGCCCTTAGACACTTCTCGGAATCCAGGGGATCGATGGCGAGGGCCTCGCCGGTTTCGCTACAGGCGATGAGGTAATTGAAATTGCGGTACGCGTTGGCGGTCCAGATCTGTTTGACGATCACGGCATCATCCCCGTTTGGTCGGTGTTTGGACAATCATAGCGCTGGAATGAGCCGCGCGCGCAGTGAGCGCAGAGCGTTGTGTCCATTTTTCCAATTCAAGGATTTCACATGACCATTTCCATGTATCAGGCGAGCATTCCACGTTTCGTCAACATCCTCGGCAACCTGTCGAAAATCCTCGACAAAGCGCAAGCGCATGTCGAGGCCAAAAAGATCGACGCTGCCACGCTGCCTACCTATCGCCTGTTCCCGGACATGCTGCCCATGACCTCGCAAGTCCAGATCGCCTGCGATACCGCCAAAGGCGTGGTGGCGCGCCTGGCCGGGGTGGAGAACCCGGTGCACGAGGACAACGAGAAGACGTTGGCCGACCTGAAGGCGCGCATCGCCAACACCATCGCCTTCATCCAGACCGTAACGCCGGCGCAGACCCATGGCACCGAAGACAAGGAAATCGTGATCAAGCGCGGCGACAAGGAAACCCGCTACAAGGGCATGCAATTCCTTCTCGGCCATGCAGTACCGAATTTTTATTTCCATGTCACGACCGCCTACGACATCCTGCGCCACAACGGCGTCGAGATCGGCAAGCGCGACTACCTGGGCAATCCTTAGACGGTGGTCCCATCGGCGACGAGAACCACGACTGCGGTGCCCACGATGTCGGACTACGCGTTGCTCGGCCTGGGGATCTTGCTCGCGATCTGCGCCGCGCTGGTGCTTCGCATGCGCTACGTCCGCAGTCAAGTGTCACGCTCGTAGCGCTCGCGGATTCGCTCGTTGTCGCAGCGTCCGCGAG
>VBCL01000106.1 GCA_005888865.1 Betaproteobacteria bacterium
CAATAGGCGCGCAGCAGGGTCTGGCAATCGCGGCTCAGGCAAATCTCGCCCGGCGGGGCTTCGTGCTCGATCCGGCTGGCCAGATGCACGGTGAGGCCGGTCACGTCCTGCTCGATCGATGAGCCGGAATCGAGCTTGCCCGAGACGACCTCCCCCGAATGCAGGCCGATCCGGATTGGGGGAGCATTCGGCAGTTCGGCGACGGCCGCACGCATGGCGAGCGCGGCATGGCAGGCGAGCACCGCGTGTCCCTCGCGCGCGTGCGGCACTCCGAACGCGGCCTTGAGCCCGTCGCCCAGGGTCCGAAGCACCGTGCCGTCGAAGCGGTGTACCGCACGCGCCATGACCATCACGATCGGATGCAGGAAATCCATCGCCCCTTCGGCGTCCAGACCGGCGATCCGCGCGGTTGAACCGGCGATGTCCGCAAACAGCACAGTCGCCTGCTTGCGCTCGCCCGGCACCTCGGCCACGCGGGCTTCGGGTTGCCGCGGCTTGCCGCACCATGTGCAGAATCGGGCGCTTTCCGGGAGTTCCCGCCCGCAATGAGCGCAGGCCAGAGCCAGAGCGGCGCCGCAGGCTGCGCAGAACCTGCTCGCGGCCTCATTCTCGAAAGCGCATGCCCGGCACTGCATCGTCAATCCGCTGTCTACTGGATCGCCTCACCAGGTGAATAGAAAGACGTGCGATCTCCGCGGAATAGTACCATCTTGGCGCTTAAAGAAGCTATTCAGGTAACAAGGCGATAGCTTTGATCTACCTTTGAGCGTCAGCAGTCGGGAGCGCAATCTTTCCGCGCGCAACTGCAACGTCTGCTTTCAACTGAAACGGCAGTCTAGACCGGAATTCTCACCGTGGCGCGCAAGCCGCCCGTCGGGCTGTCGCCGAGGATGATGTCGCCGCCATGCGAGCGGGCGATGTCGCGGGCGATCGCGAGCCCCAGTCCGGTGCCGCCTTCATCCTGGTTGCGGGCGTCGTCGAGCCGCAAGAACGGCTTGAACACCTCCTCGCGCATGTCGGGCGGAATGCCGGGGCCGTCGTCGTCGATCGTGACCGTCAGATAGCGATGGTCGCGATGGCCGGCGATCGAAATCGTGTTGGCATGCCGCGCCGCGTTGGAGACGAGGTTGGCGAGGCAGCGCTTGAACGAGGCCGGCTTCACGGTGACGACAGGCAAACCTCGGAAGGCGACGGTGGCGCTGTGGCCGTGGCGCTCGGCGTCGCTGCGCAATTCCTCCAGCGCCGCCGACATGTCGGTCGGCTGCGCGTGCTCGCCGCTGTCGCCGCGCGCGAACGCCAGATAGGCCTCCAGCATCGCCGCCATCTCGTCGATGTCCTTGCGCATGGCGTCGACTTCCGGGCTGTCGCCGATCAGCGCCAGCTCGAGCTTGAAGCGGGTGAGGATGGTGCGCAGATCGTGGCTGACGCCGGCCAGCATCGCGGTGCGCTGCTCGATCGAACGCTCGA
The DNA here is from genome assembly GCA_005888865.1 of Betaproteobacteria bacterium. Lineage (GTDB taxonomy): Bacteria > Pseudomonadota > Gammaproteobacteria > Burkholderiales > Casimicrobiaceae > PALSA-1003. Next base: position 1,468 of record VBCL01000106.1, read on the forward strand.
TGCGCGCCTTCATTTCCAGAAACGCCTGCGCGGCGCGGCGGACTTCGCGTGCCCCGCGGGGCCGGAAATTCGGCGCCTCGCGCCCTTTGCCGAAACTTTCAGCGGCATCTGCCAGCCGCAGGATCGGCCGGATCTGGTTGCGCAGGAACAGCACCGCAACGATCAGCAGGATCGAGGAGGTGCCGACCATCCAGAACAGGAAGATCTCCGAATTCGAGGCATAGGCCGCGCTGCGTTCGGCGAAAATCCGCATCACGGCGTCGTCGAGCTGGATGCGGATTTCAACCAGATTGGAGCGGCCGACGGTATCGATCCAGAACGGCCGCGAAATCTGCCGGCCGAGTTGCACCGACAGCGTCTGGTCGAGCAGTGAGAAGAACGGTTTTGGGCCGGGTGGCGGCATGTCGCCGGCGGGCAGGAAATCCACTACCAGCCCGAGCCGCTGCTGCGCGATGCGCCGCAGCTGCGCGCGGTCCTTGTCCTGCGGATAGCCCTTGTAAACGTCGATCAGGCTGGCGATGTCGCGCACCACGGCGGTGGATAGCCGCCGCGTCACCGTGTTCCAGTGCCGCTCCATGAACACGAACGCCACCACCGACTGCAGGATCACCATCGGCACGATCATGATCAAGAGCGCGCGGGCGTAGAGGCCGGTCGGCATCCAGCTCTTGAACGCATTGCCGACACGGCCGTTGACGGCCGAGACCCGCTGCGAGGCGTTGCGGATCAGCGTCAGGCCGGTGTCGAGCGTGCTCAAGGTGAGGCGACCAGGCGATAGCCGATGCCGCGCACCGCCTGCAGGAACAGCGGATTGGCGGGATCGCGCTCGATCTTGCGCCGCAGCCGGTTGATCTGCACGTCGACCGCGCGCTCGTTGACGGTGCCGCCGCCGGTCAGCGCGCCGCGTGGCACGGTCTCTCCGGGGCTTGCTGCAAGGATGCGCAGCATCTCGCGCTCGCGGTCGGTGAGGTGAATGATTTCCTCGCCCTGGCGCAGTTCGCCGCGTTCGAGGTGGAACACGTAAGGGCCGAACGCGATCTGCTCCAGCACCTCCACCGGGGGCGGCGCCGTACGCTTCAAAATATTGCCGATCCGCAGCACCAGCTCGCGCGGCTCGAACGGCTTTGCGACGTAATCGTCGGCGCCGATCTGCAGGCCCTCGATGCGGGCCTCCGCCTCGTGGCGCGCCGTCAGCATGATGATCGGTACCGTCGACGATTTTCGGATGAAGCGCGCCAGGTCAAAACCGGTCTCGCCGGGCATCATGACGTCGAGGATGAGCAAATCGAAATGTAGCCCGAGCAGCTTTGCGCGGGCGTCGCTGGCGCTCATCGCTGTCGTGACGCGATAACCCTCGCCGGACAGGAAGCGCGACAACAGATCGCGAATGCGGCGGTCGTCGTCGACCAGCAGCAGATGCGGGGCGTCGTCGGCCGGCTGCGTCGGCGCCCGCGCGATTGTCGCGGCGTTGGCTGCTCCCTGGGTCAAACTCATCCCCTCGCGCTTGTGCTGGCGGCAAAGATCGTTTCCAGCACCTTGTCGGGATCGTCGCGGTCGATCATCGCGCGCAGGAACTGCCGCACGGTTTCGGTGCCGGCCGGGCCGATCTCGGCGAGCGCCCGGTTAATGCGGTCGGTCTGTAGCCCCGCAAGCTTCCCCACCAACGCTTCGCCCTTGGGGGTAGCATAGAGCAGGCGCTGCCGCCGGTCGTTATTGCCGGTCTTCTGCACGATATAGCCTTCGTCGAGCAGCTGCTTGAGCACGCGGCCGAGCGACTGTTTGGTGATGCGCAGCACGTCGAGCAGGTCGGCCACCTTCAGCCCGGGATAGCGGTGGACGAAATGCATCACCCGGTGATGCGCCCGGCCGAAGCCGAAGGCTTCCAGCTCGTGGTCGGCATCGCCGACGAAATCGCGGTAGGCGAAGAACAGCAGCTCGATGATATCCCAGCGCAAATCGACCGCGCGCGAGGCGGCGGACGACCCATCGGCGCCCCGCGAATCGGCCTCTGCAGAAGCTCCTAGGAAATTTATGTCAGTCATGTTGACATATCTTGGGTTCAATGTTACAAAACTGCCAGCCACGGCGAAACATTACGTCGTTTCGTCCGCAGCAGGGCTTCAAACGGCCTGAGAAAGCCACGACGGCGGCAAGGGCCGCGAACTGATCTACCGTGCGATTGTCGAGCGGCATTTCGGCAAACATACTGGACTTCGCCACTCCGCAAAAGCATGTCCTACGGGACAGCCGGTGTGGTAACCCGCCGCAAGGCGGGTAGGCGAGGCCCAGGCTAACCAATAAGCGCTGCGGCGCGGGCGCGGTTTCCGCGCCAATCCGGGAGAGAGCCCATGGCGGTTTCGTTGGATAATCCTGCCCGAAATCTGGCCAGCAGATCGGCGCCAGACATCGCGCCGGCATCGGCCGCGGGAAGCAAGGCAATGAGCTTGCAATTCGAAATCACGCCTGCGGCGAATCCGACCTCCGAAAAGGACCGCGCAGCAAGGCTCGTCGACCCCGGCTTCGGCCGGATCTTCACCGATCACATGGCTATCGTCCGCTACAATCAGGCGAAGGGCTGGCATGACGCGCGCGTCGAATCCCGCGCGAATTTCCCGCTCGATCCGGCGCTCGCCGTGCTGCATTACGCGCAGGAGATTTTCGAGGGCCTGAAGGCCTACAAGCGCGACGACGGCGGCGTGAACCTGTTCCGGCCCGACGCCAATGCGAGGCGCTTCCAGAGTTCGGCTGACCGCATGGCCATGGCGCAGCTGCCCGAGCCCGTGTTCATCGAAGCGGTCGAGCAGCTCGTGCGCATCGACAGCGCCTGGATCCCGGGCGGCGAGGGCAGTCTCTATTTGCGGCCCTTTATGATTGCGAGCGAGGTTTTTCTCGGTGTGAAGCCGTCTGCCGAATACATCTTCGCCGTCATCGCCTCGCCGGTCGGCTCCTATTTCAAGGGTGGACCTGCGCCGGTGTCGATCTGGGTGTCGGAGAATTACACGCGCGCCGCGATCGGCGGCACCGGTGCCGTCAAATGCGGCGGCAATTACGCTGCGAGCCTGCGCGCGCAGGCCGAGGCCATCGAGCACGGCTGCGATCAGGTGGTGTTCCTCGACGCGGTCGAGCGCCGCTACGTCGAGGAACTTGGCGGCATGAACGTGTTCTTCGTGTTCGACGACGGTTCGCTACTGACGCCGCCGCTCGGCACGATCCTGCCCGGCATCACCCGCGATTCGATCATCGCGCTGGCGAAGGATTCCGGCACGCGCGTGCGCGAGGAGGCCTACACGATCGAGCAGTGGCGCGCGGGTGCCGCCAGCGGAAAGCTGAAAGAGGCGTTTGCCTGCGGCACGGCGGCCGTCATCTCGCCGATCGGCAAGGTGTGTTCCACGAGCGGCGATTTTCTCATCAGCGGCGGCGCGGCCGGCCCCGTCGCCATGGGGCTGCGCAAGAAGCTGGTCGAAATCCAGTACGGTCGCGCGGCCGACCCGCACAACTGGATCAGAAAGGTCCTGTGACCGGCGGCGGATTATTCCACCGCTTCCGTGACAGGCGCGCGCTTCTGGCTCTCTCAATCAGCACGACTTGCGGATAGTCCCCTCACCCGAAATTCGAGCTGTGCTCGAATTTCGACCTCTCCCCGCAAAAGAGCGGGGCGAGGTTAGGAAGGCACCGGTTGCCGCGTCGCGCCTCGGCTGGTACCAACGCCGCCGATGGCCGAGAAACCCAAAAAACCGCCAAAACTAAAAGCGCGCTTGCCGCGCGGGCTGGCCGATCGCGGGCCTTCCGAGATCGCGGCGACGCGGGCGATGGTCGAGAAAATCCGCGAGGTCTTCGAGCGCTACGGCTTTGAGCCGGTGGAGACGCCGGCGATGGAATATACCGACGCGCTCGGCAAATTTTTGCCGGACCAGGACCAGCCCAATGAGGGCGTGTTCTCGTTCCAGGACGACGACGAGCAGTGGATTTCGCTGCGCTACGACCTGACCGCGCCGCTGGCGCGCTATGTGGCGGAAAATTTCGATCACCTGCCCAAGCCATACCGCAGCTACCGCGCCGGCTACGTCTACCGCAACGAGAAGCCAGGCCCCGGCCGCTTCCGCCAGTTCATGCAGTTCGACGCGGATACCGTGGGCTCAGCCTCGCCCGCGGCCGACGCCGAGATGTGCATGATGGCGGCGGATACGATGGAAGCGCTTGGCATTCCCCGCGGTAGCTATGTGGTGAAGGTGAATAACCGCAAGGTGCTTGATGGAGTGCGCGACGCACTCGGCATCGTCGATGACGGGCAATGGCTGACCGTGATGCGCGCGATCGACAAGCTCGATCGGCTCGGCATTTCCGGCGTGCAGCAATTGCTGGGTGATGGCCGCAAAGACGAGTCAGGTGATTTCACAAAGGGCGCGGGCCTGAAGTCCGATGACATCGCATTGGTCGTTGGCGCGATCGAACAGGGCGCTCAGATCGACGCGCGGCTGCGCGACAGCAAGATCGGACAGGAAGGCCGCGACGAACTCGACGCGATCAGCAAGCTTGTTTCGGCATCGGGCTATGGGTCGGATCAGATCGTCATCGACCCTTCCGTCGTGCGTGGCCTCGAATACTACACGGGGCCCGTTTACGAGGTCGAACTCACCCTCGAAACCAAGGACGAAAAAGGCCGTCCGGTCCGGTTCGGCTCGGTCGGCGGCGGCGGACGCTACGACGGTCTGGTCTCGCGCTTCCGCGGCGAACCGGTGCCGGCGACGGGATTTTCCATCGGGGTGTCGCGCCTGCAGGCCGCGCTGACGATGCTCGGCAAGCTCGACATGCGGCCGGACTTTGGACCGGTCGTGGTCACCGTGTTCGACCGCGACCGTGTCGCTGACTATCAGAAGATGGTCGCGCAGCTGCGCAATGCGAACATCCGCGCCGAGCTCTATCTCGGCAATCCCAAGAACATGGGCAACCAGCTCAAATATGCCGACCGCCGCAACTCGCCCTGCGTGATCATCCAGGGTTCGGACGAGAAGGCGCGCGGTGAAATTCAGATCAAGGATCTGATCGAGGGCGCGAAAGCCGCTGCGGCAATCGCGTGCAACCAGGAATGGCGCGAGACCCGTCCGGCGCAGTTTTCCTGCGCCGAAAACGAGATCGTCGCCAAAGTGCGCGAAGTGCTGGTGCGCCATGACGTGAAGTGGAATTAAGCCCTCATGGTGAGGAGGCGCTCTTGCGCCGTCTCGAACCATGAGGACAATAAGGCCATCCTTCGAGACACGGCTAAGAGGCCGCTCCTCAGGATGAGGACTGAGTTTGTGGCGAACGAAATGTAGCAAGAGCAAAGGGAGCGAAAGATGCCTGAGATTACCGTGAGCATGGCCGCCGGCCGCACCGACGAACAGAAGGCCGGCATGATGCGCGACATCACGCAGGCGCTGGTCAAGAACCTCGGCGTCGATGCCGATGCGGTGGTGATCCAGATCAACGAAGCGCCGCTGGCCCACAAGATGAAGGGCGGCAAGACATTTGTGGAGCGCGCGGCGGCGAAGAAGTAATAGCCAATCGACGTCTAGTCATTCCGGGGCGCGCGAAGCGCGAACCCGGAATCTCGAGATTCCCCGATGCGCAATTGCGCATCTGTGGTTCGCTTCGCGCCCCGGAATGACAGAGAATCCCATGGACGCACGCGACTTTATCAAGATCGGCATGAGCGCCGAGCGGACGCTGGTCGTGCCGGCCGAGCGCACGGTCGGGCATTTCGTGCCCGGCATGCCGATGGTCTATGCGACGCCGATGATGATCCTGGAAATGGAAATGGCATCGAGCGACGCCATCAGGCCTTATCTTCAGCCCGGCTGGATCACCGTCGGCACCGAGGTCGATATCCGCCATCTCGGCGCGTCGCTGGTCGGGGCTGTGGTACGCGTCACGGGAAAAGTCACAGCAGTAGAGCGCCGCGTGATCCGCTTCGAGGTCGAAGCCTTCGAGGGCGAGCGCAAGATCGGCGACGGCCGCCACGCCCGCGGCCTCGTCAATGCCGAAACGTTTACCAAGCGGCTGGCGGGGAAGTAGCTGACGCATAATCCGCGTCATCCTGAGGTGCGAGCGTAGCGAGCCTCGAAGGATGGGCCACGGGTCGTGATCATCCTTCGAGGCTCGCCGAAGACGGCGAGCACCTCAGGATGACGGACGGAAGCTACTTCGCCAGTTCCTTCGAGCGCTTCGTTGCTGCGGCGATCGCGCGGATCATCAGCGGCTGCATTCCGTCGCTAGCCATCAGCACGTCCAGCGCGGCCGCCGTGGTGCCGCCGGGCGAGGTGACGTTCTGGCGCAGCGTGGCCGAAGGAAGTTCCGAGCGATGCAGCAGTTCGCCGGAGCCGGCGACGGTTTCGCGCGCGAGTTTTGTGGCAAGTTCCGCCGGCAGGCCGGCCTCGACGCCGGCGCGCGCCAGTTCTTCGGCGAGCAGGAACACGTAGGCCGGACCGGAGCCGGAAACAGCGGTCACCGCGTCCATCAGGTCTTCATCGGCGACCCATTCGACCGAGCCGGTGGCGCGCAACAGCGCATCGGCGGTGGCGCGCTGCGCGGCGCTGACATTCTTCGCCGCGACCGCAACCGTGATGCCGCGGCCGATCGCGGCCGGCGTGTTCGGCATCGCGCGAACCACCATGCCGCCGCAGACTTGCTCCAGCACGGCTATGGGCGTGCCCGCCATGATCGAGACCACCAGCGTGTTCGGTCCGACGAGCTTCTTCAGCGCCGGCCCTGCTTCGCGGAACATCTGCGGCTTGACCGCGACCACCAGCGTATCGGCCGTGCCGGCGTCGGTCGGATTGAGGCGGACGCCCTTGGCGGCGAGCGCCTTGATGTCGTCGGAGGGGAAGGGCTCGACTACCACCACGCGGCTTGCGTCGAGGCCGCCGGCCAGCCAACCGGTCAGCAT
>VBCL01000107.1 GCA_005888865.1 Betaproteobacteria bacterium
ATGTTGCCCAGCACGTCGACGGTGCTGAATACGCGGTGCAATCCGGGTGTCGCGTCCTCGATGTAGGAAAACGGCGGCGAGGCCATGTGACTGTTGATCTCGCTTCTGCCCGAGAGCATGACCGTAAGCGCCTCGGGATGGGGCAGTGCGACCGTGATCGGATCGAGCCTGGCGTAATCGGTGTCGCCGAACTCCTTCGCGGCCGCCATGTGCAGGAGCACGGCGGGAAGAGAAGTCTTGATGCCCGGCACGGCGATCCGATCCTTGTCGCTGAAGTCCTTCAGCGTCCTGACGTTCGGATTTCGCGTCATGAGATAGATCGACGACGAGCTCATGCCCGAAAGCCCGCGGACCTCGAGCGCAGGATTGTCCTTCGCCTTGGCCCACAGCGTCAGGAACCCCGCCACGCCGATCGACGCGATGTCGAGCGCGCCCGCGAGCATCGCATCGTTGATGACATTGCCACCGTCGAGCACCTTGTAGTCGGCGCGGACTTCACCGAGACCCGCTGCCCGCGCGTGCTTTTCGACGAGCTTCTCGCTCTCCATGATCATCAGCGGCAGATACAGCACGCCGTAACCGTGCGAGATCCGCACCTCGGAGACTTCGGCGCGCGCGCTTGCGGTCCAGGCAAGGAGCACGACGATGGCGATCGTGCGCATGACGCGACGCTGCATCGCGGTTTCCTGGCGCTTGGAGAACAGAGACTCAGCCGACGGCGTGGTCGGCGGCATCGGCCTGCTGATCGGCGTGATACGACGAGCGCACCAGCGCGCCGACGGCAGCGTGGCGGAAGCCCAGCGCATACGCTTCGCGCTCGAACATCGCGAAGGTGTCCGGGTGCACGTAGCGCAGCACCGGCAGGTGGCCGGCGGTCGGCTGAAGGTACTGGCCGAGAGTCAGCATGTCGATCGCGTGCCCGCGCATGTCGCGCATCACGGCCAGGATCTCCTGATCGGTCTCGCCCAGCCCCACCATCAGCCCCGACTTGGTCGGGATGTGCGGGAACCGGCGCTTGAATTCCGCGAGAAGGCGAAGGGAATGCGCGTAGTCCGAGCCCGGCCGCGCCTGCTTGTACAGCCGCGGCACGGTCTCGAGATTGTGGTTCATCACGTCGGGCGGCGCCTCGGACAGGACGTCGAGGGCGCGCTCGAGGCGGCCACGAAAATCCGGCACCAGGATCTCGATCCGCGTGGCGGGCGAGATCTCGCGCACCTTGCGGATGCAATCCCGGAAATGCCCCGCGCCGCCATCGCGCAAGTCATCGCGATCCACGCTGGTGACCACGACGTACGAGAGCCTGAGGGCGGCGATCGTCTTGGCGAGATTCAGAGGCTCGTCGGGGTCGAGCGGCAGCGGACGGCCATGCGCGACGTCGCAGAACGGACAACGCCGCGTGCAGACATCGCCCATGATCATGAAGGTCGCCGTCCCCTTGCCGAAGCATTCGCCGATGTTCGGACAGGAGGCTTCCTCGCACACCGTGTGCAGATGGTGCTCGCGCAGGATCTGCTTGATCTCGTGGAAGCGCGGGCTCGATGGCGCGCGCACGCGGATCCAGTCGGGCTTTTTCAGCCGCTCGGCGACAACGACCTTGACAGGGATGCGCGCGGTCTTGGCTTCGCCCTTGTGCTTGATTCCGGGCGCGTTGGCCGGGATCGCCGTCGGGATGTCGCTCACGCTGCGTGCTCCGGGGTCAAGTGCGTCGCAAGAATCGGCGCGAGATCGGCGCCAGCTTCGTCCACGGTGCATCCAACGCCGAAATCGGCGAGCTGCGTGACCGCGAGCCCAGGATAGCCGCAGGGATCGATATCGGCGAAAGGGGAGAGGTCCATGGCGACGTTGACGGAGAGGCCGTGGTAGGTACAGCCGTTGCGCACTCGCAGGCCCAGTGCAGCGATCTTGGCTTCGAGCCCGCCGGAGCGCGCATACACGCCGGGGGCGGACGGCTTTCCGTACGCGGAAATGTCGAACGACTCAAGCCATTCTATCACGCCCGCTTCGAGCCTTCGGACCATGCCCCGAACGCCTAAGCCCGCGCGCCTGAGGTCGAGCAGCACGTAGACGACGAGCTGTCCCGGGCCGTGATAGGTTACCTGACCGCCCCGATCGATCTTGAGCACCGGAATGCCATTCTCGCGCAGAACGTGCTCGCGCCGCCCGGCAAGGCCGAGGGTATAGACCGGCTCGTGCTCGGTCAGCCAGATCTCGTCCGCGGTATCAGCGGCACGCGCCCCCGTGAAATCCTGCATCGCGCGCCACGTCAGCGCGCAATCGGTCCGGCCGAGCTGCCGCGTGATCCACGTCGAAGCGCTCATCGCAGGGGCACGGAAAAGCGAGATGGAGGGGCGACGTGGTGGGCGTGCGCTGCGCCCTTCCCGACGCTACAGCACCATCGTGACCATCGGATGGCCGGAGAGCTCGCGATACAGAGCGTCGAGCTGCTCGCGCGAGGTCGCGTTGACCGTGCAGGTCAGCGACAGGTACCTGCCCTCGCGCGATGCGCGCATCTCCATCGACGCGCTGTCGAAGTCCGGTGCATGACGCAGCACGACTTCGAGGACCGTCTGAGCGAACCCGTCCTCCGTGCGGCCGACGATCTTCATCGGGAACACGCAAGGGAATTCGAGTAGCGTCTCGGTGGGCATTTGCATCGGACTTATATGTGGCCGCCGTGACGGTTTCGCAACCCGGATCAGGGCCGGTACATGTACTCCCGGGTCGGCGGGTGCGGCAGGCGCCCGTCGGGGAAGGGCTTGCCCGCCAGCAGCTGGTAGATCGAGAGCCAGCCGCGGTCGAACGCGTGCGCCGACCCGGCGAGATAGATGCGCCAGATGCGGAAGCGCTCCTCGCCGACTTCCCGCCGCGCCACCTCCGAGTTGGCCTCGAGCCGGTCGGTCCAGTGCCAGAGCGTGCGCGCGTAGTGCTCGCGTAGCGCCTCGGCGTCGATGAGCTCCAACCCATCCGCCGCGAGCCCCTGGATCACTCTCGAGACATGGGCAAGCTGGCCGCCCGGGAACACGTATTCCTCGACGAAATCCCCGATCCCGCTGCCCAAGCTCGTGCCGCCGAGCCAGTTATGGGTAATGCCGTGATTGAGCACCAGCCCACCGGGCTTGAGCAGACGTCGTATCTTGCCGAAGTAGCGCCGGTAGTTGCCGATCCCGACGTGCTCGAACATGCCGACGCTGGCGATCTTGTCGTACAGCGGGGCCGCGGGCAGGTCGAGATAGTCCCGAAGCTCGACGCGGACGCGTTTCTCCAGACCGGCCTCCTTGATCCGGGCCGTGACGTGATCGTACTGGTTGCGCGACAGCGTGATCCCGGTCGCATTCACGCCGTACGCTTGCGCCGCGCGCAGGATCAATGCGCCCCAGCCGCAGCCGATGTCGAGAAATTCCTGTCCCGGCTCGAGCATCAGCTTGCGGCAGATGTGATCGAGTTTCTGCGTCTGCGCTTCTTCCAGCGTGTCCGCGTCGTTGCGGAAGTAGGCGCACGAATAAACCATGCGCCGGTCGAGCCACAGACCATAGAATGCGTTGGAAACATCGTAGTGATGCTGGATGTTCGCCTGATTGCTTCGCTGGCGATGGATCCAGTGCCGGGCGCGTGCAGCGAGGCGCTCGCGGCCGTGTGTAATTCCGCCGACCAGGGCTTCGGCAATGCCGAGGACACGGCGGGCGCCACCGCTGAAGTCGAGGTCGTTGCGAACGTACGCTCGTGCGAGCGCGCCGAGCTCGGGAGACGCCAGCGCCTTCAGCCCCCGCCAGGTGCGGGCATACACGTCGACTTCGGGCCTTTCCGAAAGGGCGACGCGGCCGCCATCCGGAAGTACGAGGGCGACGGGGATATCACGCCCGCCGTAACGGCTGGCGATGATCCGCGTTAGCGGGCGGGACATGCGCGGGTCTCGCTACGTTCGGAAGTGGGGAACCTCCGATTTTAGCAGCCCTCGGGTGCCGAGCATATCCGTGCGGTTGCTGGTGCCGCCGCGCTTTGACACGTCGCCGCCTTGCCCCCTAAGATGCGGCGGCACTTGTCCGCCTTGAGCCGCGGCGCGGTGCGCGACGATGCCGACCCACGAGCGTAAACGCCCCGCCATCGCCGAGCGGCAGTTCCGCGACGCTATGGCGCAATTCGCGACCGGCGTCACGATCATCACCGCCCCCGCAACGCATGGGTTCGTGGGCTTCACCGCCAATTCGTTCAACTCGGTATCGCTCGATCCGCCGCTCGTCATCTGGAGCCTTGCTCTGCGCTCGCGCAGCCTCGACGCCTTCGAGGCGGCCAAGTATTACGCCGTCAACATGCTCGCGTACGACCAGCTCGACCTGGCGCGGCGCTTCTCTCGTCCGCATTCCGATCGCTTCGCCGGCGTGGCCTTTCGCCTTGGCGATGCCGGCGCGCCGCTGATCGAGGGCAGCGCGGCATGGCTCGAATGCCGGCATCACGCGCTGCACCCGGCGGGCGATCACATGCTGTTCATTGGCGAGGTCCTGGCCTCCGCCCATCGCAACGTGCCTCCGCTGCTGTGGCACGGCGGCCGGTACCGAGTCGGCGACGCGCACAAGCCGCGCCGAACCGAGTGAAGCTCAGCGCCCGTCATCGTTTCAGGCGGGGACGCGTGCCCTGGGCTTGCTCGATTGGAACAAGCGATACATTTCGCGATAGACCGGCCCGGGCTTTCCGCCGGCGAAAGGTTTCCCGTCGAGCGTGGTCACCGCCAGCACTTCCTTGGTCGACGAGGAAAGCCACATCTCGTCGGCGGCGAGGGCCTCCTGCCGGGTGACGGGCCGGATTTCGAATGGCAGGCCTCCGTCGCGCGCGAGCTCCAGGGTCGCGTCGTAGGTGATTCCCGGCAGAATCAGGTTGTCCTTGGGCGGCGCGACGATTCTGCCGCGATTCACGATGAGCACGTTCGAGGCCGAGGCCTCGGTCAGATACCCGTCGCGGAAAAGCACGGTTTCGACCGCGCCGCGATCGACTGCGAGCTGGCGCGCGAGAACGTTGCCGAGCAGCGAGATGGTCTTCAAGTCGCAGTGCAGCCAGCGTTCGTCGGCGGCGGTGACGACGGGAACCCCGCCCTCGATCTGCTCGCGGGTGAGCACCGGCAGCGGATTGCTCATCATGAACACGGTGGGCACCGCATCGGGCGGGAACGCGTGATCGCGCTTCGCGGCACCCCGCGTCACCTGTAAGTACACGCCCTGATCGTCGAACGGCTGACGCGCGATCACTTCGCGGATGATCGCTTCCCATTGCTCGTCACGGCAAGGGTTGGCCAGCCGGATGCCGTCGAGGCTGCGCTGCAGGCGCACCAGATGCTGGGGTAGCCGATAGGGCTCGCGCTGATAGACCGGGATGAGCTCATACACGCCGTCACCGTAGATGAAGCCGCGATCGAGCACGGAGACCCGAGCCTCCCCGATCGGGAGGTACTGGCCGTTCAGATAGACCGTCATCGTTACCTCGGTTTCCTTGTAGGTCGTCAGTGGAACCACAGCCGCACGGTACCCCACATCCGGCCGAAGAACCCTGCGGGCTCGACTTCCGAGAGCGCCTGCAGCGGGTATTGGCCGATCGGCTTGTCGTCGAGGGTCACCTTCACCACGCCGACCCGCTGTCCGAGGGTCACCGGCGCGATAAGCGGTTCGACCGCCTCCAACGTCAGCTTGAGCTTTGGGGCCTGGCCCTTCGGCAACGTCACGTACTGATCGGCAACGAATCCCGCCGCAACCGAATCGGTGGCCCCTTTCCATACCTTCAATGCCGTCACCGACTGTCCGTTCTGGTAGAGCTGGACGGTATCGTAGAACTGGAACCCGTAGTTCAGGAGCTTCTGTGATTCGCTCGCCCGCGCTGCGTCCGAGCCCGCGCCCAGGACCACCGATACCAGGCGCCGGGGGCCGCGCTTGGCCGAGGCGATCAGGCAATAGCCTGCCGCGTCGGTGAAGCCGGTCTTCATTCCATCGACGAAGGGGTCGGTCCACAGCAGCCGGTTGCGGTTGGCCTGCGTGATGTTGTTGTAGCGGTACTCCTTGAGCGCATACAGTGGGTAATACTCCGGGAAATCCTTGATGATCGCGGCCGCGACGCGCGCGAGATCCGCGGCGCTCGACACGTGCTGCGGCGATGGCAGACCGGTGGCGTTGGAAAACCGCGTGTTTTTCATGCCCAGCCGCGTCGCCTCCTGGTTCATGCGCACGACGAAAGCCTCTTCCGAGCCGGAGACCGCCTCGGCGAGCGCGATCGCCGCGTCGTTGCCCGACTGAACGATCTCGCCGCGCAGAAGCTCGTCGACCGAGACCGCCTTCTTAGGTTCGATGAACATCCTCGACCCTTCCGCGCGCCATGCCTTCTCCGATACGGTGACCATCTGCGAGGGCGTGAGCTCCTTGTCCTTCAGCGCCCGGAATGCGATGTACGCCGTCATCAGCTTGGTGAGCGACGCGGGTTCGCGCGGCTCGTCGGCGCCCTGCGCCACGAGCGTCTGCCCGCTCAGGGTGTCGACGAGCACATAAGCCTTGGCCGCGATCGGCGGCGGCGGCACGGCGGCCGCTGGCATCGTCTGCGCGAACACGCTGCCCGGTGCAGACGTGAGCACGAACGCGAGGAGGAGCCAGCGAGAGGGAGAACGGGACATCGGGAAACCGGCGTGCAGGGCGGCATTATACCCGCGTCGCTCGGCGGCGCTGCTACGGTGCGATCAGCGCAACCGCGGCATCAGTGTCCGCCGTAAGGGGAGCTCCGACATCTGTGCTCACCGCCCCGATCCTGATGAGCGGTGGATCGCAGTCATCGGCGAAGAAAAGCGAAGTCGACATCGGGCCTTCGCCCCGACACGATCTCGGCGAGCGCTTTCCCGGAGCCGGCCGCCATGGTCCAGCCGAGCGTCCCGTGACCGGAGTTGACGTACAGGTTGGAGTAGCGTGTGCTTCCAATCAGCGGCACGTTGGAAGGCGTGGCGGGCCGCAATCCGGTCCAGCACTCCGCGCGTTCCGACTTGACCGCGTCACCGAACCACTCGACCGCGCGCAAGGTCAGCGCGTCACAACGCAGCGCATTGAGCTCGAGGTTGTAGCCGGCGAGCTCCGCAGTCCCCGCGACACGCAGCCGGTCACCCAAGCGGGTGAACACGATCTTCTTGGCGTCGTCGGTGATGCTGATCGTCGGGACACGCGAAGCATCGAGGATCGGCAGCGTCACCGAGTAGCCCTTCGCGGGGTAGATGAGCATATGGACGCCGATCGGGTCGAGGAGCTTCGGCGTGTAGCTGGACAGGCATACGACATACGCATCGGCCGCGAGCACTTCCTTGCGGTTGTCCTCGTTGACGGTGCGCACGCCGCACACGGCGCCACCCGCGATCGCCAACGATTCGACGGTGACGCCAAAGCGAAACGCGACACCGCGAGTAGCACTAAGTGCGGCGAGCGCCTCGGTGAACTTCCGCGCATCCCCGGTCTCGTCGGTTGATGTGTAGGTGCCGCCGACGATCCAGTCACGTCGAGCGGAGAGGGCAGGCTCGAGCGCCACGCACTCTTGAGGGGTTTTCACCTCGCGTGCGATGCCGTAGCGGCGCACCAGCTGGGCCGCATGCGTGGCATCCTCGAAGCCTTCCCGGTCGGTATAGACCTGCAGGATGCCCCGCTGCAGCGCGTCGTACGCGATTCCGGTCGCTGCACGGAGCTCCGAGAGCGCGGCGCCCGAGTACTTGCTGATCGCGAGAATCTGCAGCATGTTGCGCCGGGTCCGCGACGGGAGGCATTCGATCAGGAACTGGATCCCCCAGCGCCACTGATGCCAGTCGAGCCGCGGCCGGAAAAGCAGCGGGGCGTCGGGTTGTCCCAACCAACGCAGGATCTTGAGCGGCGCGCCAGGATTCGCCCACGGTTCGACATGCGATACCGAGATCTGACCGCCATTGGCGAACGAGGTCTCCTGCCCGGCCGCGCTTTGCCGTTCGACAACCGTCACCTCGTGGCCCGCCTCGCGCAGAAACCAGGCCGCGGTCGTACCGATGACGCCCGCGCCGAGGACAAGAACCTTCACGCGTAGTCGGCCACGGGCACGCAGGTGCAGAAGAGATTCCGATCGCCGTAGACGTTGTCGGCGCGTCCCACCGGGGGCCAGTACTTGTCGGCCTTGGGCGCCGCCATCGGATACGCCGCCTCCTCGCGGCTGTACGCGTGTTTCCACTCCGCGGCAAGGAGCGTCGCGGCAGTGTGCGGAGCGTTCCTGAGCGGGTTATCGAGGCGATCCATGCGGCCTTCCGCAATGGCCTGGATCTCTTTGCGGATCGCGATCATCGCGTCGACGAAGCGGTCGAGCTCGAACTTCGATTCGCTTTCGGTCGGCTCGATCATCAACGTACCGCCGACCGGAAAGCTCATCGTCGGGGCATGGAAGCCGTAATCCATGAGTCGCTTGGCCACGTCGTCGACGCTGACCTCGCTCGTCTCCTTGAGCGCGCGCAGGTCGAGGATGCATTCGTGGGCGACCAGGCCGCGCGCGCCCGCATAGAGGACCGGATAGTGCGGCGAGAGTCGCCTGGCGAGGTAGTTGGCCGCCAGGATGGCGGACTCGGTCGCGGCCCTCAGACCGTCGCTTCCCATCATCGCGATGTACATCCAGGATATCGGGAGGATGCCGGCGCTGCCGTAGGGCGCGGCCGAAACGGGTCCGATGTTTGCCCTCGCCCCCTCGTGCGCGGCTTCGCGGCGCAATAAGTACCGGTGTCCCGGAAGAAACTCGGCCAGGTGGGCGCCGACCGCGACCGGGCCCACGCCCGGTCCGCCGCCGCCGTGCGGAATGCAGAACGTCTTGTGCAGGTTGAGGTGCGAGACGTCCGCACCGAACTTGCCGGGCGCGGCGAGCCCGACGAGCGCGTTCAGGTTGGCACCGTCGACATAGACCTGGCCACCGCGCTCGTGCACGATGTCGCAGATATCACCGATCCCCGTTTCGAACACGCCGTGGGTCGAGGGGTACGTGACCATGATCGCGGCGAGCTCGTCGCGGTGCGTCTCGGCCTTGGCCCGAAGGTCGGCAAGATCGACGTTGCCCTGGCTGTCGCAGGCCACGACGACCACGCGCATGCCGGCCATCTGCGCCGACGCCGGGTTCGTGCCGTGCGCCGAGGCGGGAATCAGGCAAACGTCGCGGCGCGCTTCGCCGCGGCTCGCGTGATAGGCGCGGATGACGAGCAATCCCGCGTATTCGCCCTGCGACCCGGCGTTCGGTTGCAGCGATACCGCGGCGTAGCCGGTGACGGCGCACAGCATGCGCTCGAGCTCGGCGATCATCTGCCGATAGCCTTCGGTTTGATCGGCGGGCGCGAACGGGTGCATGTGCGCGAACTCGGCCCAGGTCACCGGGATCATTTCTGCGACCGCGTTCAGCTTCATCGTGCACGAACCGAGTGGGATCATCGCCCGGTCGAGTGCGATGTCGCGGTCGGCCAGCCGCCGCAGATAGCGCATCATCTCGGTTTCCGAATGATAGCGATTGAACGTCGGGTGCGTGAGGAACGCGGAGCTCCGGCGCAGTACCGCGGGAAACGCGTCTTCGACGCTGTGTTCGAGTACGGCGAAGTCGGGCGGCGCTGCGCCCGCCGGGGCGAAGAGCTGCCATAGCCGCGAAACGTCGGCGCGCGTGGTCGTCTCGTCGAGCGAGATGCCGATCCGCGTCGAGTCGATGTGCCGCAGATTCGCCTTGTCCGCCGACCGCGCATGGATCTCATCGGTGCGAGCCACGGTGGCGACGGTGAGCGTATCGAAGAACGCGTCGTTGACCACGGTGAAGCCGAGCTTTTTCAATCCCGCCGCGAGAACGCCGGTCAAGCGGTGCACGCGCGCGGCGATGGTCGCGAGCCCGTAGGGGCCGTGGTAGACCGCATACATCGACGCGATGACGGCAAGCAGCACCTGTGCGGTGCAGATGTTCGAGGTCGCCTTCTCGCGCCGGATGTGCTGCTCGCGCGTCTGCAAGGCGAGCCGGTACGCAGGCTGGCCGTTGGCGTCGATGGTCACGCCGACCAGGCGCCCCGGAAGGTTGCGCTTGAACTCGTCCCGCGTGGCGAAAAACGCGGCGTGCGGGCCGCCGAAGCCCATCGGCACGCCGAAGCGCTGGGTCGAACCGACAACTACATCCGCGCCCCATTCACCCGGTGGGGCGAGCAGCGTCAGCGCGAGCAGGTCGGCGGCCACCAGCACCAGCGCACCGCGCGCGTGCAATGCTTCGACGAGCGCACGATAGTCGCGCACATCGCCCCCGGCACCCGGGTATTGCAACAGCGCGGCGAAGCAGTCCGCATCGCTGGCGGCCGTCGCGGGACCGACCACAACCGTCAGTCCTAAGGGTGCGGCGCGCGTGCGCACCACATCGATCGTCTGCGGGAAGACGTCGTCCGCGACAAAGAGCGTCGTGCTGTCCGCCTTCCCGACCCGATGCGCGAGCGCCATCGCCTCCGCGGCCGCGGTGGCCTCGTCGAGCATCGACGCGTTCGCGATCGCCATTCCCGTGAGATCGCAGACCATCGTCTGGAAGTTCACCAGCGCCTCGAGGCGGCCTTGCGATATCTCCGGCTGATAGGGGGTGTACGCCGTGTACCAGGCGGGATTCTCGAGCACGTTGCGCCGGATGACGGGGGGTGTGAGCGTCCCGTAATAGCCTTGCCCGATGTACGACTTGACGATGCGGTTGCGCCGCGCCATCGCCTTCAGGAGATCGAGCGCTTCCTCCTCGCCTTTTGCGGCGGACAGCGGCAGCGGTTCGCGCGACCGGATCGACGGAGGTACGACGGCATCGATCAATGCCGCTCTCGACGGGTAGCCCAGCGTTTTCAGCATCTCCCGCTGATCGGATTCGCTCGTTCCGATATGTCGGTCGACGAAGCCGCGATGCTGCTCGAGCTCCTCCAGGAGCCGGCGCGTCGCAGGTTTGGTCGCGGACTTGAGTTCGTTCATCTTCATCGCGCCCTCAAGCCTCGCCCGCGAGCTTGGCGTACGCCGCGGCATCGAGCAGCTTGCCCACGTCGGCTGCATTCACAGGCTTGAGCCTGTAGAACCAGTTCGCGTACGCATCGGCGTTCACTTTTTCCGGCGCGTCGACGACCTCGGCGTTGACCGCCACCACCTGACCCGCGACCGGCGCATAAATATCCGACGCCGCTTTCACCGACTCGACCACTGCGATCGCCTCGCCCGCCTTGGCCGAGCGCCCGACATCGGGCAGCTCGATGAAGACCAGATCGCCCAGCGCCTCCTGCGCATGATCGGTGATGCCGACGGTGAGCGTGCCGTCGGTTTCGGTGCGAATCCATTCATGGCTTTCGGTGTACTTGAGGTCTGCGGGCAGCTTCATCGTTCCTCTCCGTGGTAGTTCATTCGTTCACCAACACGACGCCGTTCCGCACGAACGGCGGCTTGACCACTCTGGCGTTGAGCTTCCTGTCGCGGACTTCGACCGCAACGGTGTCGCCCGGCACAACGCCCGCGGGAACGCGGGCGAGCGCGATCGATTTTCCGAGCGTGGGCGAGAACGTACCGCTCGTGATCTCCCCGTCGCCCTTCGCCGTCACGACCTTCTGATGGCTGCGCAGGACGCCGCCCTTGTCGACGAGCAGAAGCCCGACCAGCGCTCGGGCGGGCGGACGGGCGATGAGCGCGGTCTTGCCGACGAAGTCGCGATCGCTGACGAGATCGACCGTCCAGGCGAGCCCCGATTCGAGCGGGTTTTCGCTCTCGGTCATGTCCTGACCGTAGAGGTTCATCCCGGCCTCGAGCCTGAGCGTGTCTCGCGCGCCCAGTCCGCACGGCCGCACGCCCGCGGCGGCAAGCGCGCTCCACAGCGACACCGCTCGACTCGCCGGCAGCACGATCTCGAAGCCGTCTTCTCCGGTGTATCCGGTGCGCCCGATGAAGTATTCCTCGAACTCGGCCGCAAAAAAAGGCTTCAGCCCTTCGGAAACGGTGCGGCTGCCGGGCAACGCCTGCCAGACGCGCTCCCGCGCACGCGGTCCCTGCACAGCAATCAGCGCCAGGTCACGGCGAGGGTCGAGCGAGAGCCCGGATGCGCGCTCGGCGAGCAATGCACGCAACCACGCCACGTCCTTGTCGGCGGTCGCTGCATTCACGACGAGCCGGAAACCATCCTCGCGCATGAAGTACACGATCAAATCGTCGAGCACGCCGCCATCGGGCCGGAGAAGGCAGGAGTAGAGCGCCTTGCCTTTGTGCGCGAGCTTGTCCACATTGTTGGCGAGCGCGTAGCGCAGGAATGCGCGCGCGTCGAGACCCGCCAGATCGACGGGCAGCATGTGCGAAACGTCGAACATGCCCGCATCGCGACGCACCGCGTGGTGCTCCTCGATCTGCGAGCCGTAGGCGACCGGCATGTCCCAGCCGCCGAAGTCGACCATCTTCGCACCGGCGGCGCGGTGCACGGCGTTGAGCGGAGTCTGCTTGAGCACGGCTTCTCCCGGGCGACAAAAAAGGGCGAACCATCGACATCGGTTTCGCCCCGTCTGTCCTTTTTACCTGAGAGATTGCGGCGCGATGCTTCTCGCGCCGGATGCCCCTTCGGTGGGCCACCCGTTTAGGCGGCCGCTCTCCAGATTGGTTGCTGCGCCCGCGCAGTCCTGGGTGCCTGAGCGATTGCGGGAGTTACGCCTTCGGCGGCGGTCCGATCGGGTCGGGCCGCGCTCTCCTGCGCGGGAAGTGGAAGGTTACCGGCAGCCGTGCACGATGTCAAAAGCGCTGCCCGATGTCTTCTGATCGCCCATCGGGTCGCTACTTCTTCAGGGTCAGGATCCACTCGACGAGATTCTTGACGTCTGCGTCTGACACCTGTGCGTTTGGAGGCATGGGAATCTGGCCCCAGACACCGACACCGCCCTTCTTGACCTTGTCGGCAAGCTTGGCCGACGCGCCTGCATCGCCCTTGTACTTCGCGGCAACTTCCTGATAGGCGGGACCGATGACTTTCTTGTCGATTGCGTGACAGGCGGCGCACCCGTCTTTTTTCTTCAATTCTTCGGCGGCCTTGTTGTCGAGCGCGGCGCTGGCGCCACCCGCGACGAACAGGCCGGCGGCGAGCAGCATGCCGTGGCGCTTCATTCGCATCTCCATTGGAATAAACGAAATTCGGTTGGGTTCTTGGTTTTCCTCATCGCACGAGGACACGAGGAAACGCGGACGTCGGTCCTCGCGATCTAGTGTCGTTGTACCCGTTTCGTGCAGCCGCGATCGTACCGTAACCATCCTGACGGCGCCAGATCGGCCTCGAGCCGGTCAGCGCGACGCGGCGATCGCGGACTCGAGCGCCTCCAGCGTATGGATCGGCGGCAGGCACGACGTTCCGGTGCACACCCACGCCGTCGCATCGCTCGCCCCGGTTTCGTGCGGTCGCGATAACGCGCCGGGCAGTTCGCCCGCCCGGGAAAGATCGAGCGTGCGCACCTGCGGTCGATACGTACGCTCGAGCGTGTGGCGCCATGCGGCACAGCGCGCGGGATCGCCGCGGAGCAGCACTGACGTCGGTGGGGTCAGAGCATCCTCGAGGGCGATGATCAGCGAGGCGACGCCGGAGGGACGCTCGCCAAGCTCGCTCCCGAACGCGCGCAGCGTACGTTCTGCGGCAGCGAGGTAGCGCGGCTCGCCCAGCCAGTGGCCGAGTGTGAGCAGCGCCTGGGCGGCGACACCGTTGCCCGCGGGCGTGGCGTTGTCGTGCGCGGGTTTGGGGCGGTGGATCAGCGCTTCGTGATCGTCGCTGGTGAAGAAGAAGCCGCCGCTGGCAGTGTCCTCGAAGCGATGCAACAGCGCATCGGCGATCTCGATCGCCCAATCGAGGTCCTGGCGGCGAAACCCTGTTTGCATCAGCTCGATGAGCGCTGCAAGAAGATACGCGTGATCGTCGAGATAGGCATTGAGATGAGCGCGGCCGTCCTTGCAGGTGGCGAGCAACCGCGCGTCCTGCCAGAGCGAGCCTCGCAGGAGATCGACCGCCCGACGCGCCGCTTCGAGCCATTCCGCCTCGTCGAAGACGCGTGCCGCGCGAGCGAGCGAGCCGATCATCAGGGCGTTCCACGCGGTGAGCACCTTGTCGTCGCGGCCGGGGTGCACCCGCAACTCGCGTGCGGCGAAGAGCTTGGCGCGCAAGCGCTCGAGCCGCGCCCCGGCGTCCTCCGGCGCGATCGAGAGCTCGCGGGCGACATCGGCGAGCGGCACTGTGACACGCAGATGCCACGCCTCGTGCTCGAAGTTGGGAGGCCCGTCGAGCCCCCAGTGCCGGCGCGCCACCGCCCATTCGTCGGCGGTGAGCACAGCCTTAACCGCGTCGGGCGTCCAGACATAGAATTTGCCTTCCTCGTGCTCGCTGTCGGCGTCCACGCTGGAATAGAAGGCGCCCTCGGGCGAGCGCATGTCGCGCAACACCCACGCCACGATCCCTCGCGCCGCGTGCGCGAATACGATCTCGCCGGTCGCGCGCCAGGCATCCGCATAAAGCGCGAGAAGCGCCGCGTTGTCGTAGAGCATCTTTTCGAAGTGCGGGATCGTCCATTCGGCATCGACGCTGTAGCGGCAGAAACCGCCGCCGAGCTGGTCGTGGATGCCCCCGGCGGCCATGCGCTCGAGCGTCGTCGCGACAACCTCGAGCGCTTTCTTGTCCCCTCGCGTCGTGTACCGGCGCAGGCACAGCTCCAGATCGACCGCGTGCGGAAACTTCGGTGCGGCGCCGAATCCGCCGTGGGTTGAATCGAACACGCGCGCGAGCGCGGTGTAAGCGCGATCCGGCGCATCGGCCGGCAATGCAGCGTGCTCATCCGTGGGGTCCGGGTTGGTGAGCGCGAGCGCCGCTTTGAGCCGCTCGTTCTGCTCGGCGATCGCGCTCCCCTGCTCGCGATACGCCGCGGCAACGCGCGGCAGGAGGTCGGCGAACCCGGTCAGCCCGTAACGGGAGTCCTTCGGAAAGTACGTGCCGCCGAAAAATGGCGCCTGGTCAGGCGTGAGGAACACCGTCAGCGGCCAGCCGCCGCTGCGCTGAGTGAGCATCGCGTGCGCCATCTGATAAATCTGATCGAGATCGGGGCGCTCCTCGCGGTCGACTTTTATGTTGACGAACAGGTCGTTCATCAGCGCGGCGACGCGTTCGTCCTCGAACGATTCGTGCGCCATGACGTGGCACCAGTGACACGCGGAATAGCCGATCGAGAGCAGGATCGGTTTGTTCTCCGCTTTCGCACGTCCAAGCGCTTCGCGGCCCCAGGGGTACCAGTCGACCGGATTGCCGGCGTGCTGGAGCAGATAGGGACTCGTTTCCCCTGCCAATCGATTCGGCATATCTAGCGTAGACCGCTCAGTTCGCGCGGGATTCCAGGCAGCAATCGGGCCTAGAGCGCGAAAGCGAGGAAGGCGACGAGACAGTACCGGTTAGTACGGCGAGGAGCGGCTGACGAAGCTGACAACGCTATCGGTCCGATGGCCAACTGGAAATCAGGCGGGCGTTTCCTCGAAGGCAACGCGCTCGAAGTCCGCACCGCGGCGCAGAAGGCGCGTGAGGCGCAGCCGCCGCTCCGGACCCGAATCGATCGAGCGCAGGACGCGCCCGGGGTTGAAGGTGCGCGGCGGCGTGATGATCGTCGCCTTCTGGTCGGGCGTGGGCCCGATCAGGATCCCCGGGATCGGCGGATCCTCCGAGAGCATCGTCGTCATCGGGCGCACTGCGATGGCCGTCGGTGCGCCGGCCCAGAGCTTCATCGTCACCGAAAGATCTCCGTGGCCGTCGAGCGCGACCCGCGTCACGTAGCCGCAGCGCACCCGCTCGTCGTCGCGCAGGACCACGAGTTGCTCGAGATGCCAGCGGTGCTGCGCCCCGCCGATGCGGCGGACCGTGGCCTCGTCCGAGTCGTAGGTGCCCTGCCAGTGCTCCCACGCCCAACTTTTTTCGGCTTCTTCCTTGTTGCGATCGTAATCGGTGAGCGCGCCCAATGTGGCCAGATGCTGCGTGCCATGGTACGAGAGCCTGCCGAGCGGATCCTGGCGGTTGAAGGTGCGCCCGGAGACGCGGAAGTACGCCGCGCCGAGTCCCCCGACGCACAGGTCGAGCCCCGTCTGCGTGTCATCGCCTGTTTTCTTCGGGGGCGAATACCAGTGCGAATCGAGATGGGTGAGCAGCGCCGTGCACGCCTCGACCGAGCAGTCGTGGCCAAGCTGGAGCTCGGCCGGATTGGCTCCGGTCGCGAGCCGCTTGAGCCGGCCGCGGACGCTGGTGGCGAGCTTGGCGGGATAGCCGAAGCGCACGGCCTCGCCCACCTGGCGCGGCGCGACCTGCAATAGCGTCGCCCCTGCAGGCGCATCGAGGTCGATCTGGATCACGGGCCCTTCGGTCTCGCGCTGCTGCGCGTAAGGGAACACCTTGCGCGACCACATCGAGAGCCAGCGGTCGATAAGCTCGATCTGCCGCACGGTCAGCGCACACGGATCGGAAAGCTGCAACAGCAGCGCGTGTGAATATGTCGAATAGCAGGACACGCCGATCGCGTTGGGCATGAGCTCGTCGGACACCGCGGTCACCGAGCATTCGAGGATCTCGGCCAGCCGGTAGTACGCGTGCAACTCCTGCCACACGGCCGGTATCGGCAGTCGCCGCGCCAGTCCGTAGACGAGGACGAGTTGCTTGCCGACCCACAGCCCGCGCTGGATAACCTTCGCCTTGACCCCCTGCAGCTCGGGATCGCCCTCGAGTAACGGCTTCAGGCACGCGGAATACTGGTTCCACAGCCCCTGCCACAGCGCGATCGCATGCTCGGCGGCTTCGAGCTCGCGGTCGGTGGCGGGCTGCGGCTTGCCGGCGTAGCGACGGGCGAGCTCGGTATGAAGGTAGAGAACGGGCTCGCGGAAGACTTCGGCGATGCGGGCGCGTTCGCGAGGGCTGAACTCCGCATCGGACAGCCTTTTCAACTGATCGCGGATCGCCTCGTAGTGCTTGGGGATATTCGAAAGCGGCAGGCCGCGTAGCCACCGACCGCAGCCCTCGACATCGGCAAAGGCCAGCGCGGTCGACTCGGCGTCGTTCTGCGTGAGCGTGAAGTCGTTGGTCACCGTCTCTCCGTGTGCCCGGGTGCCCACCGCTCCCCGGGGCTGACCTCTGGCGGGCCGTACCACGGAGTCCCAACGATCTTATAGCACAAACCGCCAGGGTCCCGGTCGGCCCGCCCGACGGCCCATCCACCTTTGAATCCTTCGAAAACGCGAATATTCGGCATTTTCGGTGCGCAATGCGCAGCCGCGCGGCGGCGCGGCCTGGGCGAGACTATGTGCCATGAACACCGCTTCAGCCTTGGTCGGACACGAAGACTCCATGCGTCGGCCGCTCGAATCCGTTGGCCGGCACGATGCCGCGGAACACCCCGTTGCTCGGGGAAGTTCCACAGCATTGGCGCAGGTTCGCCCGTTGCCTCCAACCCGCGCTGCGCGCCTGACGCGCAGTCGCGGGCTCTTTTTGGGAGCAAGCACCCACTTACGCCTGAGCCGTTGGATCGTCAATGCGCTGTGCATCGTCGTCGCGGCCGTTTCGATCGCGGCGAGCGCCGAATTCGCCGAACCGGTATTCAACATCAGGGGCCTGAGCGGCAATGCGGGACCGGCGCTCTTCGCCTCGACCCTGCGTGCGCCGGCCTTCGTGGCGAGCCGCTCGCGGTAGCAGCCGACTCTCGGGTTAGTGCACTACAGCAGCACGCGCTCGATGCCGCCGCGATTAGCGGTCTCGACGTACGCGGGAAGCCAATGCTCGCCAAGCACGTGCCGCGCAATCTCGACGACGATGTAGTCGGCCTCGGTGCCGGTATCGTCGTTGAACCTCGCCAATCCCTGCAGGCACGAGGGACACGAGGTCAGCACCTTGACCGGTCCGGAGAAGCCGTCGGCGCGCAAGCGCGCGGCGCCGACCTGCATCTCGGACTCCTTGCGGAAGCGAACCTGAGTGGAGACGTCGGGGCGCGTGGCTGCGAGCGTGCCCGATTCGCCGCAGCAGCGGTCGTTCAGCGCCACGTCGACGCCCATGAGCGTGTTGACCACCTTCAGCGGCGCATGGGTCTTCATCGGCGTGTGGCACGGATCGTGGTACATGTACCGCGCGCCCGTCACCCCTTCGAGCTTGACACCTTTCTCGAGCAGATACTCGTGAATGTCGAGCAGACGGCAACCCGGGAAGATCTTGTCGAACTCGTACTTCTGAAGCTGATCCATGCACGTGCCGCAGGAAACGATCACCGTGCGGATGTCGAGATAGTTGAGCGTGTTGGCCACGCGATGAAAGAGCACGCGATTGTCGGTGCTGATCTGCGCTCCGCGGTCATGATTGCCCGCCGCGGTCTGCGGGTAGCCGCAGCACAGATACCCCGGCGGCAGGACGCATTGCGCGCCGACATGGTAGAGCATCGCCTGGGTCGCGAGCCCGACCTGCGAGAATAATCGCTCCGAGCCGCACCCCGGAAAGTAGAACACCGCTTCGGAGTCTTCCGCCGCCCGTGCAGGATCGCGGATGATCGGAACGACCGTCGGGTCCTCGACGTCGAGGAGCGCGCGCGCAGTACGTTTGGGCAGTCCCCCAGGCATCGGCTTGTTGATGAAGTGGATCAGCTGCGCCTTGAGCGGAGACGCTCCGGCGGTCGGGGGCGGTCGGCTCGTATGGAGCCGTGCGAGACCGGAGCGGCGCGCCATCCGCGACGCGAGCCGTTGTGCGCGATAGCCCCAGTCGACCATCACCTTGCGGGCGAGCTTGATTGTCGCGGGATCGGTCGCGTTCAGGAAGAACATCGCCGCGGTGGTGCCGGGATTGAACGCGCGCTTGCCTTGCTTGCGCAGGAGATTGCGCATGGCGATCGAAACGTCGCCGAAGTCGATATCCACCGGGCAGGGCTTCGCGCACTTGTGGCACACCGTGCAGTGATCGGCCACGTCGCTGAACTCGTCGAAGTGCTTGAGGCTCACCCCACGCCGCGTCTGCTCCTCGTAGAGGAACGCCTCGATCAGGAGCGAGGTCGCGAGGATCTTGTTACGTGGGCTGTAGAGGAGATTGGCCCTCGGCACGTGCGTGGCGCACACCGGCTTGCATTTGCCGCAGCGCAGGCAATCCTTGATCGAGTCCGAGATGTGCCCGATCTCCGACTGCTCGAGTATCAGGCTCTCGGCGCCGATCAGGCTGAAGCTCGGCGTGTACGCTCGGGCGAGGTCGGCGCCGGGCAGGAGCTTGTGCCGGTTGAAGCGCCCTTCCGGATCGACACGGCGCTTGTAGGCGATGAACGGCGAGAGCTCGTCGGGCTCGAGGTACTCGAGCTTGGTGATCCCGATGCCGTGCTCTCCCGAGATCACGCCGCCGAGGGAGCGCGCGAGCGCCATGATCCGCGACACCGAGGCGCTCGCCTGAGCGAGCATCGCGTAGTTGTCCGAGTTCACCGGGATGTTGGTGTGGACGTTGCCGTCCCCAGCGTGCATGTGCAGCGCGACGAACACCCGCGCGTGCAGAAGCTCGCGATGAATGCCGTTACAGCGCGCGAGGATCGGGGCGAACGCGAGTCCCGCGAAGATCTCCTCGAGCGGTGCCTTGAGCTCGGTTTTCCACGACACGACGAGGCTGCGATCCTGCAGCGCAGGGAACGAATCGTCGATTCGCTCGAGGAGCTCGCGCCAGCGGCTGCGCACGGTCGCGAGGACCGTGCGTGCTTCATCGATCTTCGCCTCCAGCCGATCAGGCGAAGGCTTCGCCTCCGCGTCGTCGCCCCAAAGCGTCGATGGGATCGGAGAAGAGAAAAACCGGTCCAGCGCGTCGACCAGCGCGAGCTTGTTGCCGATCGACAGCTCGATGTTGATGCGTTCGATGCCATCGGTGTAATCGCCCAGACGCTCGAGCGGGATCACCACGTCCTCGTTGATCTTGAACGCGTTGGTGTGTCGCGCGATCGCCGCCGTCCGGGCCCGGTCGAGCCAGAACGTCTTGCGCATCTCGGGTGACACGGCGATGAAGCCCTCGGCGCCTCTGGCGTTGCACATACGCACAACCTCGGAGGCCGCGCGCGCGACCGCGTTCTCGTCCTCGCCAACGATGTCGCCGATCAGCACCATCTTCGGCCTGCCGTGGCGCCGGGCCTTGGTCGCGTAGCCAACCGCCTTGACGTAACGCTCGTCCAGGTGCTCGAGCCCCGCCAGCCATACACGCAAATGAGGCGCCTCCCCGGCGCGCGCGTCGAGATAGCGTTTGATCTCGACGATCGCCGGCGTCGAATCGCGCACCTGCCCGAAGAACTCCAGGCATACCGTGCGGATTGCCGGTGGCAACCGGTGCAGGACGAAGCGCGCCGAGGTGATGATGCCGTCGCAACCCTCCTTCTGCACACCGGGCAATCCGGCGAGGAACTTGTCGGTGACGTCCTTGCCCAACCCCGCCTTGCGAAAGCGCGCGCCGGGAACGCTCAGCGTTTCCTTGCGCTCGAGTGCGCCTAAACCTCCTTTGGCATCCGTCGCGTAGTACGCGAGCTCGAACGTGGCGACTGTCGCGTCGTGGATTTTCCCGAGGTTGTGATCGAGCCGCGTCACCTCGAGCCACTGTGCATCAGGCGTGACCATGCGCCAGGACACGAGATTGTCGAGCGCGGTTCCCCACAGCACGGCTTTCTTCCCGCCCGCATTCATGGCCACATTGCCGCCAATGCACGAGGCGTCCGCCGAGGTCGGGTCGACCGCGAACACAAGCCCCGCACCTTCGGCCGCGTCCATCACGCGCCGGGTGACCACGCCGGCACCGGCATCGATCGTCGCCACGGCGGTGGCGTGACCAGGCAACGTCGTTCTCTCCACCGCGGACAAGCGTTCGAGTTTCTCGGTGTTGATCACCGCCGAGCGCCGGTCGAGCGGGATCGCGCCGCCGGTGTACCCGGTCCCGCCGCCGCGCGGGATGATGGTCAGTCCGAGCTCGATGCAAGCGCGAACCAGCCCGGGCATCTGCGCCTCGCTGTCGGGATGCAGGACCAGAAACGGGTACTCGACGCGCCAGTCGGTCGCGTCGGTGACGTGCGACACGCGCGCCAAGCCGTCGAAGGCGACATTGTCCTTGTGGGTGTAGCGCGAGAGTACGCGCAGCGCGCGCTTGCGGAGCTCGCGGGTCTCGGCGAACTCTTGCGCGAAGCGGTCGACCGCAGCTTGCGCCGCGGCAAGGAGACGCCCGACTTTCGTATCGCGCGCCGGGTCGGAGCTCAACTTGCGCCGCTTTTCGATCTCACTCAGGCGATGGCGGAGCGCGCCGATCAACAGCTCGCGACGGCCGGGATTGTCGAGCAGATCGTCCTGCAGATAGGGATTGCGCTCGACGACCCAGATGTCGCCGAGCACTTCGAAGAGCATTCGCGCCGAGCGCCCGGTGCGACGTTCGCTGCGCAGATCCTCCAGCAGCGTCCACATCGGCTCGCCCAGCAGGCGAATGACGATCTCGCGATCGGAGAACGACGTGTAGTTGTACGGAATCTCGCGCAGACGCGGGGCGGCGACTTCGACCTCGGCGAGCGGCGCGTCGGTAGGCGCGTTCATCGTCTGGCGGATTTTACCGCAACGCAACAAACCGCAGCTCGGGCTGCGGGCTCTCGCCTACTGCCGTGCGCTGCGCACGCTGTCCGGCGCGCTCTCGAAATTGCTGCGAAAAGGATTGATGTCGATGCCGCCGCGCCGCAGGAACCGTGCGTAGACCGTCAGTGCCCGCGGTGCGCAGCGAGCAAGGACGTCGACGAAGATGCGTTCCACGCAGCTTTCGTGAAATGCCGGATGCCTACGGTAAGAGATCAGGTAGCGCAGCAAAGCGGCGCGCTCGATCTGCGGACCCCGATAGCGGATCATCACGTCACCAAAGTCGGGCTGGCCGGTGACCGGGCAGAGTGAACGGAAGAGCGCCGAGCGCAGGATCTCCTCCACGTGAGGCCCGCCGGCAACGAGCAACGCAGGCGCG
>VBCL01000521.1 GCA_005888865.1 Betaproteobacteria bacterium
ATCCGGATCATCGAGCTCGCGCTCGAGGCGACTCTCACGGCCGAGCCCATCGAGGCGCGCATCCGCGAGGCGCAGAGGGCCGGACGTCTCCCGGTCAAGCCGGGAGAGGACCGTGCGGCCGCGGCGCAAGCCGCGAACGTGATCACCGCCGAGGAGCTCGCCCTCGTGCGCAAGGCGCGCAGGCTGGTCGACCAGGTGATCCGCGTCGACGATTTCGCACAGGACCTGGGCTTCTCGGAGATGCGCCCACCCGCAGCGATACCTTCGTTGGAAGACGCTGTCGCGCGAAAGGCAGCGGCATAACGCTTCGAGGCAGCCATGACCCAACCCATTTTCGTCGTCGACGGCGCGCGGACGCCGTTCCTCAAGGCGCGCAACCGCCCGGGACCCTTCGCCGCGTCGGATCTCGCGACGCAAGCCGGACGGGCGCTGCTACTGCGGCAACGCTTCGCGCCCGCCGATCTCGACGAGGTGATCCTCGGCTGCGCGAGCCCCTCGCCGGACGAGGTCAACATCGGACGGGTCGTCGCGCTACGGATGGGCTGCGGGCTTAAGGTCCCGGGCTGGACCGTGATGCGCAATTGCGCCTCCGGGATGCAGGCGCTCGACTCGGCGATCGCCAACATCCGCGGCGGCCGCTCGGACCTGGTGCTCGCGGGCGGGGTCGACGCGCTCTCGCGTGCGCCGCTCCTCTATTCCGAGAAAATGGTGCTCTGGTTCACGCGATTTTCGTCCGCGAAGAGCTTCGGCGAAAAGGCGGCGTCGTTTCTCAAGTTGAGCCCGGCGGCGGCGCTGACGCCCATCATCGGCATCATGAAAGGGTTGACCGACCCGATGGTGGGGTTGCTCATGGGTCAGACGGCGGAGAATCTCGCGTTCCGGTTCGGCATCACGCGTCGCGAGATGGACGAATTCTCGGCGGAGAGCCATCGGCGCGTGCTCGCCGCACAAAAGAGCGGCCATTACGCCGGCGAGATCGTGCCGCTGTTCGATTCCAGCGGAAACCTCTACGACGCTGATGACGGCGTGCGCGAGGATTCGACATCCGAGAACCTGGCCAAGCTGAGGCCGTTCTTCGATCGCAAGTACGGCAACGTCACCGCCGGCAACAGCTCGCAGATCACCGACGGCGCGGCGTGGCTCGTGCTGGCATCCGAAACCGCCGTCGCGAGATACCAGCTACCGGTGCTGGGCACGATCGTCGACAGCGAATGGGCCGGCCTCGATCCGGCGCAAATGGGATTGGGGCCGGTGCACGCCGCGACACCGCTGCTCAAGCGACACGGCCTGAAGCTTGGCGACATCGACGCCTGGGAGATCAACGAAGCCTTCGCCGCGCAGGTCATCGCGTGCCTCCGCGCATGGGCCGAC
This sequence comes from Betaproteobacteria bacterium, assembly GCA_005888865.1. Classification (GTDB taxonomy): domain Bacteria; phylum Pseudomonadota; class Gammaproteobacteria; order Burkholderiales; family Casimicrobiaceae; genus PALSA-1003. The sequence goes on from VBCL01000521.1 coordinate 1,372, forward strand.
GACGGTTATTGCATGGCCGAGCTGGGCCTCGAACACGCGCTGGGCAGCCTCGATCAGGCGAAGCTCAATGTCGACGGCGGAGCGATCGCCCTGGGACATCCGGTCGGCGCGTCGGGGGCGCGAATCGTGCTCCACACGCTCGATGTGCTCAAGCGCATCCGCGGCAAGCGCGGACTGGCCGCGATCTGCATCGGCGGCGGCCTGGGCGGCGCGATGCTGGTGGAAAGTGCATGAGCGCCGCCGAGCCATACCACTGCGCGGGCGCCCCCGCGTTTGGGGGCAGCGCAGCGGCCGAATTGGCCAATGAGGCCGCAAGCGTGGGGGTCCTTCCGTGACCGACATGGCGCCGAAGCTCGATCTCAGGCATTGGACGATCGATCGCGACGCCGATGGCATCGCGTGGCTGGTCTTCGACAAGGCCGGCACGGCGACTAATACATTCTCGGTGGACGTATTCGACGAGCTTCGTGCCGTTCTGCGCGAGCTCTCGAGCGCGCCGCCCAAAGGACTGGTCATCCGCTCGGGCAAGGACAGCGGCTTCATCGCCGGCGCCGACATCCAGGAATTCGAGCGGGTCAGGACGGTGGACGATGCGCTGGCGATCGTCAAGCGCGGTTGGGACACGTTCAACGAGCTCGCCGCCGCACCGTATCCGACGCTTGCGCTGGTACGCGGATTCTGTCTCGGCGGCGGGCTGGAGCTCGCGCTCGCGTGCCGCTATCGCGTCGTCGTCGACGATCCCGGCACGCGCCTGGGCCTGCCCGAAGTGATGTTGGGCATCGTGCCCGGCTGGGGCGGTATGCGTCGGCTGCCGCGGCTCGCGGGCGCGCCCACGGCACTCGACCTGCTGCTGACAGGGCGAACGATCGACGCGCGACGGGCGAAAAAGCTGGGTATCGCCGACGAGTGCGTGCCGCCGCGCATCATGATGAATACCGCGCGCGGCATTCTGCTCGCCGCGCCGCAACCGCGGCGTGTGCCCTTCCCGCTGTCGCTCACCTTGAATCCGCTGATCCGTCCGATCATCGCCGCACAGGCGCGAAGGAAGGTCGCCGCACGAGCGCGCCGCGAGCACTATCCGGCGCCCTACGCAATTCTCGACATCTGGGTCAAGCACGACGGCGACGCGCTCGGGCCGCCCGCGTCGGATCCCGCGTCGATCGCACACCTGATCCAGACGCCCACGGCGACGAACCTCATCCGCGTGTTCCGGCTGCAGGAGCGCTTGAAAGCGTTCGGCCGCGACGATGGGTCGCAGGCAAAGCATGTGCACGTCGTGGGCGCCGGTACGATGGGCGGCGACATCGCCGCATGGTGCGCGTTGCGCGGCCTGACGGTGACCCTGCAGGATCAAACGGCAGAGCGACTGAAGCCCGCCATGCAACGCGCCGCGAAGCTCTTCGCAGATCGGCTCAAGGATCCACGCCGCACCCGCGACGCGCTCGATCGGCTGATTCCCGACGTCGCCGGCGATGGCGTTGCACGAGCCGACGTGATCATCGAGGCGATCTTCGAGGATCTCGACGCCAAGCGGACGCTGTTCGCCGCGCTCGAGGACAAGGCGCGGCCGGACGCGCTCCTCGCCACCAACACATCGAGCATTCCACTCGAGCAGATCGGTACTTCGCTCGAGGATCCCGCGCGCCTGATCGGGCTGCACTTCTTCAATCCAGTCCCGCGCATGATGCTCGTGGAGATCGTGATCGGCGCGAAAACCAGGAGCGATCTGGTGCCGCAGGCGTCCGCCTTTGTCCGGCAGATCGACAAGCTTCCGCTGCCGGTGAAGAGCGCGCCAGGCTTCCTCGTCAATCGTGTGCTGGCACCCTACCTCATGGAAGCGATGCGGTGCGTCGACGAGGGCATCGCCGCGGAGGTCATCGACAAGGCCGCGCTCGACTTCGGCATGCCGGTGGGACCGATCGAGCTTGCGGACACGGTCGGGCTGGACATCTGCCTCGCCGTCGGCACGATGCTCGACCCCGATGCGCCGCCGC
>VBCL01000108.1 GCA_005888865.1 Betaproteobacteria bacterium
GCACGCCCAGTTGCGCGCGGCGCGCCCGATCCCGCCATAGACCACCAGATCCTGCGGGCGCTCGGCAACCTCGGGATCGAGGTTATTCATCAGCATCCGCAGCGGCGCCTCGGTGAGCCAGCTCTTGGCCGTGAGCTTCGTGCCCCGCGGCGCGCGGATCACGCGATCCTGCGTCCGCGTCTGGGACAGATGTTTCGGATCGTCTCGATGCATGGTGGCTTCGTCTCAGATCAGACAAACATTGTCGCGCGGCGACGAGCCCGCGTCATCCGTCACAGCAGCGCCCCGACGAGCGGCATGAATTCGCCGCGCTCGACCAGTGCCTTGACCCGCTCGAGGTCGGGTGCGAAGGCGCGGTCGCGATCCCAGAACGCGGCTTCGCGGCGGACGAGCTGGATGGCACCTTGCAGGCGCGGTGAAGTCGAGAGTGGCGCGCGCAGCTCCACGCCCTGCGCCGCAGCGAGAAGCTCGATCGCGACGATGGCCGCGGTGTTAGTGGCCATCGGCGCGAGGCGCAGCGCCGCGTTCGTCGCCATGCTGACGTGATCCTCCTGGTTGGCTGAAGTCGGCAGCGAGTCGACGCTGCGCGGCACCGAGAGCGCCTTGTTCTCGGAGGCCAGCGCCGCGGCAGTCACCTGCGCGATCATGAAGCCCGAATTGACGCCCCCGTCGCGTACCAGGAACGGCGGCAGCCCGGAGAGGCTCGCGTCCATCAGCAGCGCGATGCGCCGCTCGGACAGCGCGCCGATCTCCGCGACGGCGAGCGCCAGCCCATCCGCGGCGAAGGCCACCGGCTCCGCGTGGAAGTTCCCGCCCGAGAGCACGTCGCGCGTGTCGGAAAACACGAGCGGGTTGTCGGATACCGCGTTGGCTTCGGTCAGCAGCACCGCGCCCGCGTGCCGCATCTGGTCGAGGCACGCACCCATCACCTGAGGCTGGCAGCGCAAGCTGTAGGGGTCCTGGACGCGAGGACAGTCACGGTGCGAGGCGCGGATCGCGCTGCCGTCGAGGAGCTCGCGCAGCACCCGCGCAGTGTCGCCCTGGCCGCGACTTCCCCGCAATTCTTGAATGCGTTCGTCGAACGGTGTATCGCTGCCGAGGCACGCGTCGACCGAGAGCGCGCCGGCGACCAGCGCCGCCGTGCCTGCGCGCTCCGCCGCGAACAACGCGTGCAATGCGAGTGCGGTCGACACCTGTGTACCGTTCAGGAGCGCGAGCCCTTCCTTCGCGCCGAGAGACAGCGGCGCGATCCCCGCGCGCGAGAGCGCCTGCACCGCCGGAAGGATCACCCCGTCGACGCGCGCTTCACCTTCGCCGATCAGAACGCCGGCGAGATGGGCAAGCGGAGCGAGGTCGCCCGACGCGCCCACCGACCCCTGGCTCGGGATCACCGGGAGCACGCCGGCGTTGAGAAGCTTAAGCAAGGCCTCGACGACTTCGTAGCGCACACCGGAATATCCGCGTGCGAGCGAAGCGATCTTCAGCAGCAACGTCAGGCGCACGACGACATCGTCGAGCGGCGTTCCCGTTCCTGCGGAATGCGACAGCACCAACGCGCGTTGCAGCTCGGAGACGCGGGCAGCATCGATGCGCGTGCGCGCGAGGAGCCCGAAGCCTGTGTTGACGCCATACACGACGCGACCTTCGGCGACGATGCCCGCGATGGTGCGGGCGGCTGCATCGACCCGCGCCCGCGCATCGCTGTCGAGGGCAAAGGCGACGGGCCGTGCCCAGAGATCGCGCAGCAGCTCGAGGGTCACGTTCCCTGGCGAGAGATGAACTGAGGTCATTGCAATTAGGCGCGGAAGGCTCACGTCCGCACGAGGCGATTGTGCCCGAAAACGCTCTCACCCGTTCGGAGCCGTTCCGCTCGAACCGGCAGAAGCAAGAGAGCGAGGGTCGGGGAGATCTCGACGAGGACAAACACCCAAAACACCCGAGGGAGGCTGCCTGCTCGCTCGTGGCACGCCGCTTGCTGAATCTTTCGGTAGGGCGAGACGCACACCGCTTCAATCGTCGACTCCCTGGCCGGGACGGCATGCATGCCCCTCGCCAGACAGTCGTCGGTGACGCTGCTCGTCACAATGCGACGGCCAGAACGGGCGATTCAGCGGGCGAAGCTTATGACCGACATGACGAAGGCGCAGTTGCTCCGACTGGCACGCGACGTCGGTCGCGTACTGATCGATGCCGTCGCGGCCGGCGAAGTACGCGCATCTCGACCCGACGCGGGTAACAATGTCCGGGAACTGGAGACAAAGGACCTGGACAGCTACCGCGCTCTGGTCGCCGCGTCGCTCGTCGCGTCCATGTGCGACGGCTTCACAGCTACGATGGCTGTGTTACGGTCCCGTGGCCAGGGCCACGTATTCTCGATCCTGAGGTCAATGCATGAATCACTGGCCGATCTGATCCTTCTGGGGAAGGACCCGACTTACATCGAAAGAATTGGCTATGCCGAAATGCAGAAGTTGACGACTCAACTGCAGAACATGCTGCACAAGACCCATCGGCCAGCCCTGACGCCGGACGAAAAGAGTCGCGTGCTCGGTGCCCTCGTTGACTGCGGTAGATGCCTCAAGGAGCTGCGACGAGCCGGTGTTACCGGCGGACTCGAGCCAAAGCGGAAATTTGAGCGCGCGGGGATGGGGCAAGAGTATCGCACCGTCTACTTCTTGCTCAGCGGGTTCGGACACAACGCCCCGGGCACGCTGGCCTACCGCCATCTTGCCGCCAATCGGTCTCATCTGCGCTTGGGGCGGAGACTCGACCGCGATACCCTGTATGCATCGGTTTACTTCGCGTGTCGAACTTTGATGCGGGCGGTCGAGCAGTTGCTACACCACGGTATCGTTGACGAGCCTCGCGCGCGCTCGGCGGTTGGCCACGCTGCGCAAAAGCTCGAGGTGATAGAGCGCAGCTCGCAGTTGCGCCGTGCGGCCTGACCTGGCCACGAACCTCCAGGTACTGTGTCGTCGGTGCGAATCGGAGCGAGTCTGGTTGCTGCGCGCAGATTATCGCGGCTTCCACTCGCGTGCGAGCCTCTGCGCTTCCGCGATCTGCGACGGGATCATTTTCTTCGCCAGGATGTCTCGACTCCTGATGGCGCGATCGCGCTTCTCTGCCTCTGAAGGAAGAAACCGCGAGGCGGCGAGGTTGAGCCACTTATGGCCTTCGACGTAATCCTGCGGCACCGCTCGGCCGCGGTAGTACAGGATGCCGAGATTGAGTTGCGCAGCGGCGTCCCCCTGGTCGGCGGCCTTGCGATACCACTTCGCCGCCTCGGTCGAGTCCTGCTCCACGCCGCACCCTTTGTCGTACAGGACCCCCAGACCAAACTGAGCGCTCGCGCTGTTTTGATCGGCGGCCGCGCGGAACCACCGCCGCGCCTCCGCATAGTCCTTCGGCGCGCCCTGACCGCTCTCGCACATGGCACCGAGGTTGTATTGCGCGACGGCGAGTCCGCGGTCTGCGGCTTCGCGAAACCACTTGCGCGCCTGGGCGGGATCCCGCGCCAGACCCTGACCAGTTTCGTACAGGACGCCCAAGTTGTTCTGGGCGTGGGCGTAGCCTTGCTCGGCAGCGTCGCGATACCACTTCGCCGCCTGGGCATGATCCTGCGGCGTCCCGCGGCCATGCTCGTAGAGGTAGCCGAGATTATTCTGGGCGCTGGCGAACCCTCGATCCGCCGCCTTCATAAGCCACCTGAGCGCCTCGGCAGAATTCTGGGCCACCCCCTGACCGCGCTAGTACATGACGCCGCGGTTGTGTTGGGCGACGAAGAACCCCTGCTCCGCCGCCTTGCGATACCACTCCACAGCCTGGGCATGGTCCTGTCGCACCCCACGCCCGCTTTCGTACATGTAGCCGAGGTTGTTCTGGGCTCGGGCATGGCCCTGGTCCGCAGCCTTGCGATACCAGGCGACGGCCTGGCAGTGGTCCTCTAGCACGCCCTGACCGATTTGGTACATGACGCCCAGGTCGTTCTGGGCGTGGTCGTAACCTTGCTGCGCGGCTTTGCGATACCATTTCGCAGCTTCGGCATGATCCTGAGGCAGTCCGTCTCCAAGACTGAACATGCGGGCGAGCGCGTATTGGGCGCGGTCGTAACCCTGATCGGCAGCCTTGCGATACCACGTGAGCGCTTCGGCCGTGTCCTGCGGCACCCCCTGGCCGGAGCTGTACATGCGGGCGAGCGCGTACTGGGCGAGCGCATAATCCTGATCGGCAGCCTTGCGATACCACACGAGCGCTTCGGCAGCGTCCTGAGGTACGCCCTCGCCGCGCGCATACATCGAGGCGAGCTCGTAGTGCGAACCGGCTTCGCCCGGCATGGAAAGCACCAGTCGCAGCGGCGGGAAGTTCGAAGTCAAGGCAGCCTGGGGCATGGTCGGCTTTCCACGTCTGGATCGATCTCAGGGCAGAGATGCAAATGCAGATCGACCGATAATTGTCACGACATCCACTTCTGCAGTCAACCGAACTTCGCGACAAATTGCCATCGAGGACCGCCGGGCCGGGATACCTGTGACGCGCCAGCGCCTGCCCGGTAAGATTTGGCAGTGACTTCGGCGCCGGCTGCCTTCCGAGAAACCTCTACCAGGACTCATTCCGAAATGCATGGATTGCCCCGTATCCGTGTAGACATTGGCGCATCCGCGAACGCGTCTGCGTCCGGAATCATCAATCGCAAGTCCATGCTCCACGGAGATTGACGATTGAACTTCAAGTCGAATCCAGGAGCCCTCTGCACGGAGCTATCGGCCCACACGCCGATGATGCAGCAGTACCTGCGCCTCAAGGCGGAGCACCCGGACAAATTCGTGTTCTATCGCCTGGGCGACTTCTACGAGCTGTTCTACGAGGACGCGCAGCGGGCGGCGCCGCTCCTCGACATCACGCTCACCGCCCGCGGCGCATCGGCCGGCGCGCCGATCCCGATGGCGGGCGTGCCGTATCACGCGGTGGAACAGTATCTCGCCAAGCTGATCAAGCTCGGCGAATCGGTCGCGATCTGCGAACAGATCGGCGACCCCGCCACCGCCAAGGGCCCGGTCGAGCGCAAGGTCACGCGGATCGTGACGCCCGGCACCGTTACCGACGCGGGCCTGCTCGAAGCCAAGCGCGATTGCCTGCTCGTTGCGATCAACCCCGAGCGGCAACGCGTCGGATTGGCCTGGCTCAATCTCGCCGGCGGCCAGATGTGCCTGCGCGACCTCTCGTCCGACGACCTTCAGACCGAGCTCGAGCGACTCGACCCGAGCGAGCTGATCTACCCCGACGGGGCGCGCCCCGTTCCGCTCGACGGCGTGCCTGCGCGCACCTTGCCGCCATGGCAGTTCGACGCCGAGGGTGCGGCGCGACGCCTCGCCGCGCAACTCGGCACGAAGGACCTGGCTGCGTTCGGTGTGGTCGATGCGCCACTCGCAGTACAGGCTGCCGGAGCGCTGCTGCACTACGCCCAGGCCACACAGCAGTCCTCGCCATCGCTTGCCCACATCCGATCGCTCACCGTCGAGCACGCGGGAGATCATCTTGCGCTCGATGCGACCACGCGACGCAACCTCGAGATCGTCGAAACGCTGCGCGGCCAGCCGGCGCCCACACTGCTGTCGCTCCTCGATCGGTGCACGACCGCCGCGGGGAGCCGCCTGCTTCGACACTGGCTCACCCAGCCGCTGCGCGCGCGCGAGACGGCCATCGCCCGACACGCCGCGATTGCAGAGCTGATCGCGGCGCCGCCAAAGCGCCGCCAGCTTGCCGACGCGCTCAAGCATACGGTCGACGTCGAGCGCATCGCTTCGCGGATCGCGCTGGCGAATGCCCGTCCGCGCGATCTCTCGGGCCTGCGCGACACGCTCTCGCACCTGCCTGAACTTCGCAACGCGATCGACTCGTTCCTCTCGACGCCGCTCCTGGAGGCCGTCGATGCGCTTGCAGTCGATGCGCGCTGGTCTACGCTCCTGATGCGCGCCATCGCCACCGAGCCCGCCGCGGTGCTGCGTGACGGCAATGTCATCGCGCGCGGTTACGACGCCGAGCTGGACGAGCTCCGCGCGATCGACGAGAACTGCGGCGCTTTCCTGGTCGAGCTCGAAACCCGCGAGCGCACGCGCACCGGGATTGCCAGCCTCAAGGTCGAGTACAACCGGGTCCACGGCTTCTACATCGAGGTCACAAACGCGCACGTCACGCGCATTCCCGACGATTATCGTCGCCGGCAGACGCTGAAGAACGCCGAGCGCTACATCACTCCGGAGCTCAAGAGCTTCGAGGACAAGGCGCTCTCTGCACAGGAGCGCGCACTCGCTCGCGAAAAGACGCTCTACGACGCGCTCGTTTCCGAGCTCGCGGAAGCGATTCCCGCATTGCAACGCGCAGCACTCGCGCTGGCGACGCTCGACGTGCTCGCGACCCACGCCGCCCAAGCCGAGATGCTGGACTGGGTGCGCCCGACGTTCGTCGCAACACCGGGGCTTTCCATTCGCGGCGGCCGGCATCCCGTGGTCGAGACGCAGGTCGAGCATTTCATCCCCAACGATCTCGAGCTCGACCCCGCACGACGGTTGCTGATCGTCACCGGGCCGAACATGGGCGGCAAGTCGACCTACATGCGCCAGGCCGCGGTCATCGCACTGCTCGCGAGCTGCGGGCTGTTCGTTCCCGCGAAAGACGCGGAGATCGGGCCCCTGGATGCAATCCATACGCGCATCGGTGCGGCCGATGATCTGGCCGGCGGACGCTCGACGTTCATGGTCGAGATGACCGAAGCCGCGTACATCCTGAACCGGGCCACGCGCGAGAGCCTCGTCCTCATCGACGAGATCGGCCGTGGAACGTCAACCTTCGACGGCCTCGCTCTGGCATGGGCGATCGCGCGCGCGCTGGCGCTTTCCAATCGCAGTCTCACGTTGTTCGCGACGCACTACTTCGAGCTGACCGCGCTGCCTTCCGAGCTCGAGGGATGCGCCAACGTGCACTTCGACGCGGTCGAGCACAAGGACGGGATCGTGTTTCTGCACGAAGTCGCGGAAGGGCCCGCTGATCGCAGCTATGGCCTGCAGGTGGCCAAGCTGGCGGGCGTGCCCGCCGATGCCATCCGGCAGGCACGGGCGTATCTCGCGCGACTCGATCGCTTCAGCGCGCGACGCGACGCGCACGGTGATCTTTTCGCGGCCGCCGATGCGCGGACCGCTTCGCCGGAGCCGGTGTCCGCGGCGCTCGATCGGCTTGCCGTACTCGATCCCGATGCGCTCAGTCCGCGCGAGGCGCAAGAAGCATTGTACGAGCTCAAACGCCTGCTCGACGGCTAGATTAGCGGAGGCTCGCGGGAAGCGTCGCTTCCCGTCAGTGGTGATGGCCGTGGGCGCCGTGCACGTGGCCATGCTCCAGCTCGTCGGCCGTTGCCGCACGCACCTCGATGATCGTGCAGTCGAAGCGCAATCGCTGCCCCGCGAGCGGGTGGTTGCCATCGACGACGACTTTCCCGTCGGCGACGTCGGTCACGGTGAAGACCCTGACCTCTTCGTCGCCTTCGCCAGTCTCCTCGAATTGCATGCCCACCTTCACCTCGGCGGGAAAGCGGTCCTGCGCTTCGACCCTGACCAGCTCCGCGTCGTAGTCGCCGAACGCGTCCTCGGGCTCGAGGGTGACCGAGCAGGAATCTCCGGGCTCCATCTCGGAGAGCTCGTCCTCGATCTTCGGAAAGATGCCGTGGTGCCCACCGTGCAGATAGGTGATGGGGTCGCGCGCCTCCTCGATCAACTCGCCGGCGCCCGTGTAGAGCTTGTAGGTCAGCATGACGACAGTGTCGGGTGAAATTTGCACGGTTCGATCCGGGGGGTTGGTGGCTCGGTGGGGCTGCGCTGGATGCGTCTCGCGCCGCGGCGATCGCAAATATTGTACCTCAGCCTCGCGACGGCCCCTCCGCCGGAGCGCGCCACCGGGTGCCCGCTATAATCGCCCGATGGAACGTGCGCTTCTGCGCGGCGCCACCGCGGCGCGCTTCCTCGCTCGTTACTGGCAGCAACGACCGCTGCTGATTCGTCGGGCCGTTGACGGATTCCAGGGCCTCCTGTCCTGGCGGGAATGCACCGACCTCGCCACGCGCGACGATGTCGAGTCGAGGCTCGTCGTGCACGAGCGCAGCGGATGGACGCTTGTGCATGGACCGTTTCGCCGCAGCGA
>VBCL01000121.1:0-8990 GCA_005888865.1 Betaproteobacteria bacterium
CAGGTGCTTCTTCACGGTCATCGGGTAATAGGTGCCGCCCTTGATCGTGGCGTCGTTCGCCACGATCACGCACTCGCGCCCCTGGACGCGGCCGATGCCGCAGATCATCGAGGCCGAGTGCACGTCGCCGCCATACATGCCCCAGGCGGCGAGCTGACCGATCTCGAGAAACGGCGAGCCTGGATCGAGCAGCGTGCGCACCCGCTCGCGCGGCAGCAGCTTTCCGCGCTTGAGATGCCTCTGCCTCGCCTCTTCGTCGCCCCCGACGGTTACGGTCGCGACCTTTCCCTTCAAGTCGGAAACCAGAGCGCGCATGCGCTCGGCGTTGGCGCGGAACTCGGCCGAGCGCGGGTTGATCTGGCTCTTGATCGCCGGCATCAGAACGGCGCCTTGAGCCAGCGGTCGAGCTGGTCGAAGCGGTCGAGCCCCCAGAAGGGCTCGCCCTCGACGATGACGTAGGGCGAGCCGAACACGCCGCGGGCGAGCGCCGCATCGACTTCGGCTTTGGTCCTGTCCTTGACCGCCTGGTCGCCGATGTTCGGGGTCAGCCCGAGCGACCCCGCGACCTTCAGAACATTGTCGGGCTCGCCGATGTTGAGGTTATCGGCGAAATAGGCCTTGAATGCCGCCTTGGCAAACCGGACCGCCTCCGCCTCATTCAACGAATAAAAGGCGCGACAGGCTGCAACGGTGGACACCGGAAACGGCTCGGGATGCCGGTACTCGAGCGCGTGAAAGCGCGCCGAGCGGTAAAAGTCGCGCTTGGAGTATTCGCCCTTGAGCGGAATCTGCGTGAGCGGTACGCCGCCGGTGGCCTTGAACGCCGCGCCGAGCAGCATCGGGCGCCATTTGACGGTGCGCCCGTGCTTCGCCGCAAGCGCCTCGATCTTCTGCGAGGCGAGGTAGCCGAACGGCGAAGAAAAGTCGAAATAGAAGTCGATCATCCGCCCTCTTGCAGGGTGCGGCCGATGACCAGCCGCTGGATGTCGCTCGCGCCCTCGTAGATCTGCGTCACCCGCACGTCGCGCCACAGGCGCTCGACGGGAAAATCGGCGACGTAGCCGTAGCCGCCGTGGATCTGGATCGCATCCGAGCACACCCGCTCGGCCATCTCGGAGGCGAAGAGCTTGGCCATCGAGGCCTCCTTGAGGCAGGGTTGCCCCGCGTCGCGCAGGCTCGCCGCGTGCCACACCATTTGCCGTGCGACCTCGATCCCGGTGGCCATGTCGGCGAGTCGGAAGGCGATTGCCTGGTGCTCGATGAGCGCCTTGCCGAAGGACTGCCGCTCACCCGCGTAGCCGAGCGCAGCCTCGAACGCCGCTCGGGCCATGCCCACGCTCTGCGCGGCGATACCGATGCGTCCAGCCTCGAGATTGGCAAGCGCGATCCGGTAGCCCTCGCCCTCGCGACCCAGCAGATTTGCAGCCGGAACGCGACAACGTTCGAAGACGATTTGCGCGGTGTCGGACGCCCGTTGCCCGAGCTTCTCCTCGATCCGCGCAACCACGTAACCGGGCGTATCGGTGTCGACGATGAACGCCGAGATGCCTTTCTTGCCGGCCGCTTTGTCGGTAACGGCGAACACCAGCGCAACGTCGGCGTGCTTCCCCGACGTGATGAACTGCTTCACGCCGTCGAGCACGTACGAGTCGCCGTCGCGGCCTTTGACAAGCTCGGCGCGGGTGGTGATGGTCCCCGCGTCGGAGCCGACGTGCGGCTCGGTCAGGCAGAAACAGCCGAGCTTCGCGCCCGAGGCAAGCGGTTTCAGATAGTGCTCTTTCTGCGCGTCGTTGCCGAACGCGAGGATTGGCCCGCAGACCACGGAGTTCTGGACACTCAGGATCGTCGAGGTGGATCCGTCTCCCGCGGCGATCTCCTCGAGCGCGACCGCGAGCGACAAGTAGTCGAGCCCCGCACCCCCGTGGCGCTCAGGCACCACGATGCCGCAGGCACCGAGAAGCGCGAGCTCGGCGAGCGCTTCTCGCGGGAAGATGTGCCCGCGATCCCACTCTGCGGCGAAAGGCGCGAGCCGTTCGCGCGCAAAGGCGCGCATGGTGTCGCGGATCATCCGCTGCGACTCGCTTAGCAGCATCGGTCAAGCGCTCGCATCGGCCGCACGCTGTGTGGCTTGAGTCGGCGCGTCATTTGCGTGTTTCGAAGGCGAGCTTGAGCGCGATCCCGGCGAACACCGTGCCCAGCACCCAGCGCTGCAGCGCCGACCACAGCGGGCGCTTCGCAAGCCACGCCGCGATCTGCGCGGCGGCGAGCACGAAGCCGAGATCGCTCACGATACCGATCGCGATCTGCAGGAGCCCGAGGACGAGACTCTGGACGAGCACGCCGCCGCGCGACGCGTCGATGAACTGCGGCAGCAGCGCCAGGTAGAACAGCGCGATCTTGGGATTCAGGATGCTGGTGAGAAGGCCGATGCGAAAAAGCCTGCCCGGCGGATCCTGAGGCAGTATGCGCGCGGTAAACGTCCCCTGACCGCCCGGCCTGACGGCGCTCCATGCGAGCCACAGCAGATACGCCGCGCCCGCGTAGCGGAGCAGATCGTAGAGCAGCGGCACCGTGAGGAAAATAGCCGAGAGGCCCAGCGCCGCGGCGAGAACGTGGAACACGAAGCCGAGCGAGGTCCCGGCCAGCGAGACGACGCCGGCGCGTCGGCCCTGGCAGAGCGTGCGCGAAATCAGATAGAGCAGATTCGGCCCGGGGCTCAGCGCCAGCAGCACGCTCGCCAGCGCGAACAGCGCGAGATTTTCGGCCGAAGGGATCATGGGCGTACCCCACCTCCTGCGCTCATGGCGCTCATGCAGCGTAACCCAGCTCGCGGACGAGCGGTCCCGCCGCGTCCTCGAGCTCGGTGCGCTCGGCGGCGGTCATCTCGCGTCGCCAGACGTCGAGCCGATCGGCGTCCGGCGCGCGGGTCAGGTTGGCGTGGATGGTCGTGCGCTGGTCGCGGTCGATCAGTGGCCTGCGTGCATGCAGACGGGCCTGCAGGCGATCGAGCCGGGCCGCGCCCCGCCCGCCGTAGTCGAGCATCGCCGGATCCCAGGACAGCGACACAAACTCGCACACACGCCTGAGCTCGCGCTCGGCATGCAGCACCAGATCCTCGAAGCGCACTTCGAGATAGCGTCGCACCAGCGTCGACGCGCGTCGACCCGCTTCCACGTGCTTCCTCCACTCTGCGCCGAGGATCCGAAAATCCTGGCCGGGGGCGAACCACGTCTTGCGCCACGACAGCGCGGTGTCGCCCGGGTCGCGGATGACGTGAATGAAATGCGCCTCGGGCAAAAGCGCCGCGATCGCAGGCATCACGAACACGTAGCCCGGCGTTTTCTCGCCGTAGCGCGGTTTGCGCTCGCGCTCCGCGTACAGGGCGTAGAACGCGCGCAGGCCCGCCGACACCGTGAACGGCTCGATGGCCTCGAGCCGTTTCCAGAATTCATCCTTGTCGAGTCCGAAGTCCGACCAGTTCGAAACCGTGATCCGGTCGGCCGTCACGACGTCGAAAAAGCCGCGACGGACGACCTCCGAGGAACCGTACAACCAGGCGACAGGGCCGAGGAACGTCGTTTCCGGCGGGACCGCGACCTCGGGGTGACTATCGAGCATCACCGCCAGCAACGACGTGCCGGATCGCGGACAGCCCACGACGACCGGCAGCGGCGGTCGGCGCAGCGCCGCTGGGGCGGTTCCGTGCGCGGCGCTCGCCGTCTCCCGGGGGATGTCCGCGACCGCCACGCGTGACGATTCGAAAACGAGCTTGCCCGTCAAGCCAGCTCGACCGCCATCGCGGTCGCCTCGCCCCCGCCGATGCAAAGGCTCGCCATCCCCCGCCGCTTGCCCGTCTTGCGCAGAGCGCCGAGCAAGGTCACGAGAATGCGCGCGCCCGAAGCGCCGATCGGGTGCCCGAGCGCACAGGCTCCGCCATGCACGTTAACCTTCTCCGGCGCCAGCGAGAATTCCTGCATCGCCGCCATCGTGACCACTGCAAACGCTTCGTTGATCTCGAACAAGTCCACATCGGCGGCGGTCCAGCCGAGCTTCGCGAAGAGCTTCCGCATGGCTCCGACCGGGGCCGTCGTGAACCAGCCAGGCTCCTGCGCGTGCGTCGCGTGATCGAGGATCAGCGCCAGCGGGCGCAGGCCCCTGCGCTCGGCAGTCGACCGGCGCATCAGGACCAGCGCAGCCGCGCCGTCGGAGATCGAGCTGGAATTCGCTGCAGTGACGGTGCCGTCCTTGCGGAAAGCCGGCTTGAGCGTCGGAATCTTCTCGGGATTCGCTTTCGCCGGTTGCTCGTCGCGATCGACGACCACGTCGCCCTTGCGGCCCGCGACGGTGACCGGCGCGATCTCCCAGCCGAAAGTGCCGTCCTCGTTCGCGCGCCGCGCCCGCGAAAGTGAGCGCAACGCGAACTCGTCCTGCAGCTCGCGGGTGAATTGATACTTGTCGGCGCACGCCTCTGCGTATGCGCCCATCAGCGTGCCTTTGTCGTAGGCGTCCTCGAGGCCATCGAGGAACATGTGGTCGTATACCGTCCCGTGCCCCATGCGCATGCCGGCGCGTGCCTTGGGCAGCAGGTAAGGAGCGTTGCTCATGCTCTCCATGCCGCCGGCGACGATGATGTCCGCGCTCCCGGCAACGAGGCGATCGTGCGCAAGCATGGCCGCCTCCATCGCCGAGCCGCACATCTTGTTGACCGTGATGCAGCCGGTGCCAGGAGGGAGACCAGCCTTCAGCGCCGCCTGGCGCGCCGGTGCCTGTCCCTGTCCCGCGGGAAGAACGCAACCCATGATCGCCTGGTCGACCCATGCCGGTTCCACGCCCGCGCGTGCGATCGCGGCACTGATCACGACGCTGCCCAGGTCGCTGGCGGACAGAGTCGCGAAGTCACCCTGGAGACCGCCCATCGGTGTCCGCGCCGCGCCGACAATCGCGATAGGGTCGTTTTGCATCGGGTCCCGTGTCCTCGTCTTACGTTCCGCCAGTGTTCGAAGCGTCCTATTTTCCGGCACGCGGCGATGCGCTTGTCGCCTTGCGTGCGCGCCGCGGCCGGCGTACCAACTCCCCGCCGCAATTCGGGCAGATCCCGTTCAGCGTATTCGCGCAGGTCGCGCAGAACGTGCACTCGTAACTGCAGATGTACGCAGTATCGTCGTCGGTGGCAAGCGGCCACGCGCAACGTTCGCAGCGCTCGCGCATTTCCAAAGCCATGTCTGGTTCCCCGGCTATTTCGTCTCGTTGAAGATTTCCCGACCGATCAACATCCGTCGAATTTCCGAAGTTCCTTGGGTGATCTGGCCTCGGCCGCCGCTTCGCGACTTAACATTCGCTC
The DNA here is from genome assembly GCA_005888865.1 of Betaproteobacteria bacterium. Taxonomy (GTDB): domain Bacteria; phylum Pseudomonadota; class Gammaproteobacteria; order Burkholderiales; family Casimicrobiaceae; genus PALSA-1003. Next base: position 5,342 of record VBCL01000121.1, read on the forward strand.
CGCTCATGTTAGCCTCGTCCGATCGGCCCAAGGCTATTTCGTCTCGTTGAAGATTTCCCGACCGATCAACATCCGTCGAATTTCCGAAGTTCCTGCGCCGATCTCATACAGCTTCGCGTCGCGCCACAGCCTGCCGGTGGCGAACTCGTTGATGTAGCCGTTGCCACCCAGGGCCTGGATCGCCTCGCCGGCCATCCAGGTGGCCTTCTCGGCGGCATAGAGTATCGCGCCCGCCGCGTCCTTGCGCGCCATCTCACCTCGGTCGCATGCCTGGCCGACCGCGTACACGTACGCTTTGCACGCGTTCATCGTCGTGTACATGTCGGCGATCTTGCCCTGCATCAACTGGAACTCGCCGATCGACTGACCGAACTGCTGGCGCTCGTGGACGTAGGGGAGCACCACGTCCATGCACGCCGCCATGATCCCAAGGGGGCCGCCCGCGAGCACTGCGCGCTCGTAGTCGAGGCCGCTCATGAGTACGTTGACGCCGCGCCCTTCCTCGGAGAGTACGTTCTCCGCCGGCAACTCGCAATCCTGGAATACCAGCTCGCAGGTGTTGGAGCCGCGCATCCCCAGCTTGTCGAGCTTCTGCGCGGTGGAAAAGCCCTTCATCCCCTTCTCGACCAGAAACGCGGTGATACCGCGCGGTCCTGCGTTCGCGTCGGTCTTGGCGTAGACGACCAGCGTGTCGGCATCGGGCCCGTTGGTGATCCACATCTTGCTACCGTTGAGAATGTAGCGATCGCCCTTACGCTCCGCGCGCAAGCGCATCGAGACCACGTCGGAGCCCGACCCCGCCTCGCTCATGGCGAGCGCCCCCACGTGCTCGCCGGACACGAGTTTGGGAAGGTACTTGGCTTTTTGCCGGGCGTTGCCGTTACGGCGAATCTGATTGACGCAGAGGTTGGAGTGCGCCCCGTACGACAGGCCGACCGAACCCGAAGCGCGACTGATCTCCTCCATGGCGACGACGTGCGCCAGATAGCCGATGCTCGTTCCGCCGTACTCCTCTTCGACCGTGATCCCGAGGAGTCCCAAATCACCCATCTTGCGCCACAGATCCGTCGGGAACTGATTGTCGCGGTCGATCTCTGCGGCGCGCGGCGCGATCTCGACCGCGGCGAACTGCTGCACCGTGGCGCGCAACATGTCGACGGTCTCGCCGAGGTGGAAATTCAGCGCAGAAAAATTGAGCATCTTGTGTCTCTCCAGCCTGCTACGCGTCCGGCTTGCCGGCCAGCACGATGAGCGTTTGTTGCATGATCGCGCAAAGCGTTCGTTTTCCGCCGGCCTCGGCATAGACCTCGCCGCGCGTAACAGCTAGCGTTCGGCCCGACTTGACGACTTCGGCCTGCGCGATGAGGCGCTCTCCCGCCGCCGGGGCGAGCAGGTTGAGCTTGTATTCGACCGTCAGCACACTGGCATCGCTGGGGAAAAGCGAGAAGCCGGCATAGCCGCCGGCGGAGTCGATGATGGCACCGACGATGCCGGCGTGCACATAGCCGTGCTGTTGCGTGAGGTCGTCGCGATACGGCAACTCGATCGCGCAGTAGCCCGCCCGCACTTCGGCCAACCTCGCGCCGAGCAGGCGCATCGCGCCCTGTCGAGCGAAGCTGTCCCGGACCCTCGTCTCGTAATCGGGGTTGAGCGGCGCGAACGCAGGGTCTTGCGCGGCAGCGGGTTGCGAGGACATCGTCGGGCCCATCGCTCAAAGACGAAACGCGGATTCTAATTGACGTTTACGTAAACGTCAATCTAAAATGTCTTCCGTAAAGCTAACCGGAGGGGGTCGAGCCGGAGCCCGCAGCGCCGTTTGCGCCCTGCCGCAGCCGCTTCCGACACTGCCGCTCGAGCGAATCGATCTCAGAGAGCACGATCGCGATGTCCTCCTGCTGTTGCCGCAACCTCGCCCTCCGTTCCGCGAGGACCTCGAGGAATTTCACGAGCTGCGGGCGCTCGCTGTGCGTGGCCTCGTAGAGGTCGAGCAGCTCGCGGATTTCCGACAACGACAGGCCAAGCCGTTTGCCGCGCAGGATGAGCTTGATCCGGACCCGCTCCCGCTCGCCGTAGAGTCGGCTCCGTCCGCTGCGTCGCGGCGAGAGCAGGCCCTCGTCTTCGTAAAAGCGGATCGCGCGCGTGGTCAGGGCGAATTCCCTGGCGAGGTCCGAAATCGAGTAGACGGGGTCGGTGCGGGACGGCATGCGGCAGCGGCACTGGAAACGCCGGGCAATCGGCTCAAGATACCACAAAGGTTAAAGTGCTCGACTTGACACACTCCGGCGATTCAACGATGCTGCGTCGCACCATTGTGGCCACAGCGGCGCCCCACGATCGCGCTCAGACGCGAGGGGGATGTCGCGTCCCATGAACGCTTCGCTCCCCGCAACCCTCCACGCTCTACATCATCCCTGGCCTGAGTCTCCGGCCCCCGGCAGCGCTCGCGAGGTCGCTCCGGGAGTGTCGTGGCTGAGGATGCCGCTCCCCTTTGCGCTGGATCACATCAATCTGTGGCTTTGCGCCGACAATGACGGCGGCCGGGTCCAGATCGATTGTGGCTACGGCGACGCCCGGACTCGGGCCTTGTGGGAGCATCACTTTGCCAGCACGCTCGAGGGCGAGCCGATCCGCCGCATCATTGCCACGCACTATCACCCGGATCACCTCGGGAACGCCGCGTGGCTCGCCGCGCGCTGGAACTGCCCGGTGGCGATGCCGCTGGCCGAATACATGACGGCGCACGCCGTTGCCGACGAGCGGGCGGGCTATGGCTCGAGCGCGGTTTGCGAACTGTTCCGTCAGCACGGGCTCGAGACCGAGCACCTCGCGGCGCTGGCCGCGCGCGGTAACGGATACCGCCGTGGCGTCCCCGAGCTCCCCCTTACGCACCAGCGCCTGGTCGCCGGCGATGAGATCGCGATCGGGCCGAACCGCTGGCGCGTCGTACCCGGGTACGGTCATTCGCCCGAACACGCTTCGCTCCATTGCGCGGCTCTGGGCATCCTCATCTCCGGCGACATGCTTCTCCCGAAGATCAGCACCAACGTGAGCGTGTGGCCGATCGAGCCCGAAGGCAACCCGCTTGGCCGCTTCCTCGATTCGCTTGGCCGGTCTGCCATCGCACGGGTTACCTTTCGTCGGCATCCATGCGCGCGTGGCGCAGCTGCGCGCGCATCACGCGGCCCGGCTTGCCGAGCTCGAGGCCGCCGCGTCCGCGCCGGTGACAGCCGCCGAGATCGTGCCCGTGCTTTTCCGGCGCCAACTCGATGCCCAGCAACGTTTTTTCGCGATGGGAGAGGCGATCGCACACCTCAATCATCTTTGGCACAAGAGCCGCGTCGAACGTGTTCGCGTCGACGGCGTATTCCGCTTCCGCTGTCTATGACACAAGCCGCTACCATAAAACCCCGGGGAGAACACAAGATGGCCGCCGCCGAGACCTCCAATACAAACCCACCGCAGCCGCAATACGATCCGGTCGCCCTTACGCAGTGCTTCGCGACCGCTGCGGACAAGAGCGCGAAGCTGCTCGGCGATTTCGTCGCCCGGCAGGCGACCAGCGGGAACGCCCTGGCCAACGATGAGTTCGGACTGAGCAAGGCGTTCCTGGAGCTGGCGGCGAAGATGCTGTCGAACCCCTACCGTCTCG
>VBCL01000121.1:9093-13106 GCA_005888865.1 Betaproteobacteria bacterium
CGACAAGCGGTTCAGGCACGAGGACTGGGAGGAGCACTTCCTGTTCGACTACGTCAAGCAATCGTACCTGATCACCGCGCGCTGGCTGCACAGCGCGGTCGCGAACGTCGAAGGGCTCGAGGAGCACACCCGCAAGAAGGTCGACTTCTTCACGCGCCAGTACATCGATGCCATGGCGCCGTCGAACTTCGCCCTGACCAACCCGGAGGTCTTCCGGGAGACGATCGCCTCGGGCGGTCAGAACCTCGTCAAGGGCCTCAACAATCTGCTCGACGACATCGAGCGCGGCAATGGCCAGCTCAAGATCTCGATGACCGACAGCAAAGCCTTCGATCTTGGCGTCAACATCGCCACGACGCCGGGGCACGTCGTGTTCCAGAACGATCTCATGCAGTTGATCCAGTACGAGCCGACGACCAAGAAGGTCGCCAAGAGGCCGCTCTTGATCGTGCCGCCATGGATCAACAAGTACTACATCCTCGACCTGCGCGAGAAAAACTCGCTCGTAAAGTGGTGCGTGGAGCAGGGGCTAACGGTATTCGTCATCTCATGGGTCAATCCGGACCAACGCCACGCCGGGAAGGATTTCGAAGACTACATGCTCGAGGGCCCGCTGGCGGCGCTCGATGCCATCGAGAAGGCGACCGGCGAGAAGAGCGTCAATGTGCTCGGCTATTGCCTCGGCGGCACGTTGCTCGCCTCCACCCTGGCTTACCTTGCGACCAAGAAAGACAAGCGAATCGCCAGCGCGAGCTTCATGGCCGCGCTCATCGACTTCGCCGGCGCCGGGGAGCTCGAGGTGTTCATCGACGAGGACCAGGTCGCCTCGTTGGAGCGCAAGATGAGCGAGCGCGGCTATCTCGAGGGCTCCGAGATGGCGAACACTTTCAACATGCTTCGCAGCAACGATCTGATCTGGTCGTTCGTCATCAACAACTACCTCATGGGTCGCGACCCGTTCCCGTTCGACCTGTTGCACTGGAACCAGGACTCGACGCGTATGCCGGCGAAGATGCACAGCTTCTACCTGCGCAACATGTACATGGGCAACAAGCTGCGCGAACCGGGCGGCATCACGCTGGCGGGAGCCCGGATCGACGTCTCCCAGGTCACGGTCCCGGCGTACTTCGTCTCGGCGATGGAGGATCACATCGCGCCGTGGAAGACTACGTATGCGGGGATGCACCTGCTCGGCGGCGAGTCGCGCTTCGTTCTCTCCGGCTCGGGCCACATCGCCGGCATGATCAACCCGCCTGCGGCGAAAAAGTACGGTTACTGGACCAATGAAAAGCTGCCGGAGACCGCCGAGGCCTGGTTCGAGGGTGCGAAACAGCACGAAGGCTCGTGGTGGACCGATTGGTATGAGTGGCTTCGTCCCGCGCTCGGTGCCGAAGTCGCCGCCCGCGAAATCGGCAAGGCGTCGGCCAAGGGCCGCCTGCGTCCGCTCGAACCGGCGCCCGGCAGCTATGCGCGCCAGCGCGCCGACCCGCGATAGCTTTTTGTCCGCTCGGGAATGCCGCCGAGGTTGGAACCTAGTTCGCCCCGTTGATTCGAAGGATAAACTGAAGGAGATTGCGATGCGAACCCTACTTCTATCCCTGGTCGCTCTCGTTCTGGCCGGCGCCCTGAGTGCGCAGCCGTTGCCCGGTACACCCGCCGGCCCGCCGGCAGGCGAACCCGCTGCGAACAGCTGCGCGACCTGCGGGGTGGTCGAGTCGGTCCATTACGTCGAGAAAAAGGGCGAGGGTTCCGGCGCCGGGCTGGTGGCGGGCGGTATCGTGGGCGGGGTTCTGGGCCACCAGATCGGATCCGGCCGCGGCAATACTGCGGCGACAATCCTCGGCGCCGGAGCCGGTGCGTACGCCGGGAACCAGGTCGAGAAGAACGTCAAGAAAAAGACCTACTGGGTCGTCGGCGTGAAGCTCGACAACGGCTCGAAGCGCTCGATCACCTCCAGCGCCAAGCCCGCATTCAAGCAGGGCGATCGCGTCAAGGTCGTCGATGGTAACCGGCTGGCGCTGGTAGCAAACTGAGGTTGCCAACGGAGTTCCAACCGAGTGACCCAAGCGAGGTTCCCAACCGAGTGACCCAAGCGAGGTTCCCAACCGAGCTCGCGAAGTGAGTTCGGAAGAAGGACTCTGACGCGCGGCCGGCGCGCGGTCGTCTTCACTTCACCGGCCCACCCACAAGCGCAGGATTCGCCGCTGAAGCGGCCGGTCCCTTCGTGCTCGGCGCATTGCGCGCCGGCGTCGCGGACGCAGCACCCTGCGGCGGCGCAACCGGCGGCGCCAACGGAGCGACCACGGGTACCGACGCCGGGAAAACGGGCGGGGCGGATGGAGCCGGGGGCAGCAGCATCGTCGAGGGAAGCGCATATCCGTGGCCGACATTCGCCGGTTGCTTCGGCCCCGGCGTCGGGGCGACGCCGGTGTAGGCGCCCTGGCCATCGGTCACGCCGCCGTAGACGGCTGGCGGGACAGTCACCGTTCTGCCGCCACGGCTGGGTGTCGCCGCGAACGGCGCGGCAATCCGTACCCCGGGCTCGTTGGCGCTCGGCGCCGGCGCTCCCGGTGGCCGATGTACCACGGGGAGTGGATTCGCCCGCGCAGCCGGCGCGCCCGCCAGGACCGGGGCATCGGCCAGGTTTGCTTGCGAGACGCGAACCAGATTCGCGGCCACCGGCTTGCCGCCGCTCAGAACATGGCCCGGCACGGCGGTGATCGCGCCCGGGACATTGCCATTGGCGAAATGCACGGGCGCATGGTCGCGACGCTCCGCAGTTGTGGCGACCGCGTAGGGTTGGTTCAGCCTGCGCCAGCAATCGACGGAGCAGTGCCAGTGCGGCGAGAACGCCTCACCCCAGCTCAGTGGCACCCAGCCCAGCACGGGCGCGCCGACACTCGCCGAAAACGCCCAGCCGCGACCGCCGAACCATCCGACGAGGGCGGGCGCCCATGCCGGGTGGTGAACGAACCCACCTGGGCACCAGCCCCAGCGTCCCGAGACGCTGACCCAGCGCCCATAATGGAACGGCGCGTATCCCCACGGCGCGTCGTCGACCCAGGTCCATCCCCACGGTCCGCACCAGACCCAGCGCCCGAAACGATACGGCGCCCAACCCACCGCGACGGTTGTCGGGAACCACACGTTGCCGTAGGTCGGGTAGCTTTCCCACGTACCGTAGTAGCCAAGATCGCTCGCGCCGATCATCTCGCGCGAAACGTACGCAGCCGACGGCGACGCATCGTAGGTCCGATCGCGCGCCGAACTCCATGCGTCGAAGCCGTCGGTGCCGAATCCGTTGCGAATCGCAACGTTCGCGGCGTCGCTCGCTCCGATCGACGCCGTCTGGCCGGGAAGAACTTGTTGCGTGCCACCGCTCAGGCGGATGTCGGCTTCGCCGTCGCGCACCATCAGGATGGTCCGTTGACGGTCGGGCGTAACGTCGACGCGATACGCTCCCGGACGATCGAGCTGAATCTGCACGTGGGGCGTATCGATGGTAGCGCTGTCGCCCGGATCGAGCGTACGCAGGCGCAGGATCACGCGCCCTGATGCGACGAACAGAGCGAGCCGGTGCTCGTCGAGTGCGCTCACCTGCACATTCGTATCACCAGCGAGGCGCAACTGCCCCGAGCCAAAATCGATTTCCGCCCTGCCCTCCGGAGCGATCCAGAGATTGTCGCCGCCGGTAATCGGGTAGTTCTGCCCGATCGCCGCCCAATCGCTCGCCCGATCCTGCGGCGCGAGATAGACCGCACCCGCAAGCTCGCTCATGCGGCCCACGCGCGTCGGCAGATCATCGTCGGCGCTCGCGGTCACGGCCGCGCAGAGCGCGATCATCAGCGTCGCTCCGACCCATCCCCGCCTGGAACGTAGCGGGCGTGTCATCTTGCTCATTTCGTGGTTCCCTTCTCTCTCTCCACCGGGCTCGTTCACGAGAGGCCCGCACGTTGACGCACGCGTGGCGTTCCGGAGTTTTGACTTACAATGCGCGAAACGGATTTGACATC
>VBCL01000528.1:0-2186 GCA_005888865.1 Betaproteobacteria bacterium
TCACGCCGCGCGAGCCGAAGCTTCGTACCAACAGGGAGAACACACCATGAACAGCCAATTCCAACGTCGTCATCTGGCGGTCGCGCTTGCCGCGCTGTTCTTCGTCAGCGCCTCCGGCGGCGCCGATGAGCAATCTTTCCTGCCCAACATGCTCCGGTTCGCCAATCCCACCGGGGTCGCCGCGACTTTCAGCACGGCGGGCAAGATCGACCTCACGGGACCCTTTTTCCAGAGTCTCGGGACCAATGGTCGCGCCTGCGTGAGCTGCCATCAGCCGAGCACCGGCTGGACGGTCACGCCGGCCAACGTGCAGGCGCGCTTCGACGCGACCGCGGGCACCGATCCGATCTTTCGCACCAACGACGGCTCGACCTCCCCCAACGCCGATGTGTCCACGCTCGAGGCGCGGCGCGCCGCGTACAGTATGCTGCTCAGCAAGGGGCTGATCCGCGTCGGCATCGGCATGCCTCCGAACCAGTTCGTCTCGAACGCCGAGTTCGAGTTGATCGCGGTCGATGATCCTTACGGCTATGCGAGCGCCGGCGAGCTCTCGCTCTTCCGGCGCCCGTTGCCGTCGACCAACGTCAAATTCCTGAGCACGGTGATGGCCGACGGCCGGGAGACGTTCAAGGACCCCGCGTCGCAGGACTGCGTTCTCGGCACGACCAACTGCTTCGCCTCGATCCATTTCGATCTCGCCGATCAGGCAAACGCGGCGACGACCGGTCACGCCCAGGGCGCACAGCCACTCACCACGGCGCAGCGCGAGGCGATCGTCAGTTTCGAGAATACGCTCTTCACCGCGCAGGTGTTCGACAATGAGGCTGGGGACTTGACCGCGCGCCAGGCGCTGGGCGGTCCGCAGTACCTCAGCCAACAGGAGTTCTACTTCGGCATCAACGATGTCGTGTCCGGCGATTATCGTACCGGCGCCTTGCCCAACCCGGTCGTATTCAAGCTCTACGATGCGTGGGACACGCTCGATCGCGGCGGCGGCGATGCCAGCCGCAACGAAGCCCGCCGCGCCGTTGCGCGCGGACAGGCGCTGTTCAACACCAAGCCGATCCAGATCACCGGCGTCAAGGGCCTCAACGACGATCTTGGTATGAAGCTGATCCTCGGCACCTGCACGACGTGTCACGACACGCCGAACGCGGGCGACCATTCGATTCCGGCCCCGCTCGACATCGGTCTGACCGACGCGTCACAGCGCACGCCCGACCTGCCGCTCTATACGTTGCGGCACACGTTGCCGCCTTTCGAAACAATCCAGACGACCGACCCGGGCCGCGCGCTGATCACCGGCAAGTGGAAGGACATCGGGCGGTTCAAGGGGCCGATCCTGCGCGCAGTGGCGACCCGGGCTCCGTATTTCCACAATGGCTCGGCCGCGACCCTGCGTGACGCCGTCGATTTCTACGACCAGCGCTTCGGTATCGGCTTTACGGAGGACGAGAAGAACGATCTCGTCGCGTTCCTGTTGACGCTGTAGATCGAACGAAGCGCCTCCCTGAAGAAGTCGGAGACCGCGTCCGCCAGCCGGCTTGTACGACGACTACTCCTCGAGCGCGAGCTTGCAGGCTTCGTCTTCGCTCATCTTGGCGCCTTCGGCGAGCAAACACTCAAGCTCGTCGGGGGCGAGCTTTTCGCGCAGGAGAGCATGCAGACGGTCGCGGAGCCTCGTCGTCAGACGACCGCGTGTCGCCGCCTTTGCGGCGTGCACCGAGTCTGCATAACCCGCAAGACGTGCGGCGTCTGCCACCTTGCCCGTGTACGCGACCCGAAGCGCCAAGTCGTCGAGGAAGACCCAAGCGCTGCCGTCTTCTCTCACCAAAGGAAGGCCCTCCCGCAATACGGCAAGCGCCTCGGTCAGTTCTCCGCGTTCGGTCAGCACGCTACCGAGCTTCGTCAGTGCGTATCCCAGCAATCGCCTTGTGCTCATCGGAGAAGCCCGCGCAAGCGCTGTCAGCTCGCGAAACGAGGCGAGCGCTGCGTCGAGATCCCCGAGCGCCCAGTCTGCATTCGCGATATTCGCCATCGCTCCCAGCACGGCAAACTCGTCACCCGCTACCCGGTTGATGGCCAAGGACCGCTCGTAGTTAGTGCGAGCGGCGAGATGATCTCCGGCATGGCTCTTCAGGAAGGCGAGACTGTAAAAATAGAAGTCGAGCGCCGTAGGCATGCCA
>VBCL01000528.1:2204-3318 GCA_005888865.1 Betaproteobacteria bacterium
CCGAGCCTCTGCCAACGCCGCTTCAGCCTCGTCGAGGCTGCCCATGTGGGTCAGCGCGCGCGCAAGCCGTGCGAGGGAGAGGCCGAGCCCCAGGCCGTCACCGAGCTGACGATAAAGATCAGCCGCGCGTTCGAACGCCGATCGCGACCGGGCCGGTGTCTTATCGACGAGCCTGCCGAACCAATGCCACAAACGCGCCTGGTCGGTCAGCTACGTGCGTGAGTCGACACAGGCGAGGGCACGCTCGCACCATAGTATGCCTTCGCCGAAGAGTCCGAGACTCGCGAACACGACGCCCGAAGCGCCGGCGAGGAAAATCCCGATCGCGGCGTCTTCATCGCGGGAGAGCGCCCAATCGAGGGCAGCGCGGACGTCGGCCAGCAGAGGCTCATATTTCGCGTGCCACGCTATATCGGCCTTGCGCAGCCAATCGTCCGGCGCCCGCTCGAAGAAGTCACGGACGTACTGCGCATGCCGGTGCTTACAGCCCTCCAACTCTCCCGTCTCGACTAGTTTCTCGCGCGCGTAGGCCCGCGTCGTCTCGAGCAGCCGGTAGCGCGTGGCGCTCGCTGTGGTATCGGCGATGACGAGCGAGCGCGACACGAGCTGCAACAGCAAGTCGATTACAGCGTATTCGTCGATCCGTTCGTTCGAGGCCACGGCGGACGCGGCTTCGACGGCGAAGCTTGCGGGGAAGATAGAGAGTCGGCGCAAGACAGTCCGCTCATCTTCCGAGAGCAAGTCGTAACTCCAGTCGAGCGTGGCGCGCAACGTCTGCTGGCGCGGCAGCGCAGTACGCGATCCGCCGGTCAAGAGCCGGAAGCGATCGGTAAGGCGCGCATTGATCTGCTCCACCGACATCGACCGCGTCCGCGCGGCGGCAAGCTCGAGCGCCAATGGAATGCCGTCGAGATGGATGCAGATCCCGGCGACCGGGGACGCGCGATCGGGCGTCAGATCGAAGCCCGGAAGCTGTTGCTGGACCCGCTCGACGAAAAGCTGAACCGCCTCTGAATTGCGAATCTTATCGGGCGACTCCGGCTCGGGCAGCGAGAGGGACTGCAGCAGGTAACACTGCTCGCCCGGCACGTACAGTGGTTCGCGACTCGTGGCC
>VBCL01000530.1:0-373 GCA_005888865.1 Betaproteobacteria bacterium
GCGCTAGCGCTCGGGTGATCTTGCGCGTGACAAAGGTTTCGCCCCGTATCGGGGATTCGTGATTGAACAGGATGCCGTTGCAGGCATACATCCCATACGCCTCGCGATAATTGACGGTGATCCAGTAGGCGTAGAGCTTGGCCGCGCCATAGGGCGAGCGTGGATGGAACGGCGTGGTCTCCTTTTGCGGCGTTTCCTGCACAAGCCCGAACAGCTCCGAGGTGGATGCCTGGTAGAAACGCGTGCTCTCGAGGCGGAGGATCCGGATCGCCTCGAGCAAGCGCAAGGTTCCCAGCCCATCGGCGTTTGCGGTGTATTCGGGCTGCTCGAACGATACGGCGACATGGCTCTGCGCCCCGAGGTTGTACACCTC
>VBCL01000530.1:414-3868 GCA_005888865.1 Betaproteobacteria bacterium
CGCCGTGATGCAGCACGAAGCGGCGGCCCCGGTTGTGCGGATCTTCGTATAGATGGTCGATCCGGTCGGTGTTGAACAGAGAGGTCCGGCGCTTGATGCCATGGACGGCGTAGCCCTTGCCGAGCAGGAATTCGGCCAGGTAGGCGCCATCCTGGCCGGTGATACCGGTGATGAGTGCGGTTTTCGGCATGGTGGTCCGAGTGGTGGGTGCGAATCGGATGCGGAATTATTCGAAGTGTTTGCCAGCCCCCGGCACACTCGATCGTGGCGAGATCATGACTTCCCAGATTCTGTACGCCTGACCTGCTCTTCCACCCACGGATAGAGACGTTTGATGCCTTCGTCCAGATAGACCTTCGCTTTCCAGCCGAGCGAATAGATGCGGTCGTTGGCAAAATTGCGGGACTGGACGCCGACCGGGCCAGATACGTGCTTGATCTCGATTCGCTTGCCCGAGACCTTGGCAGCGGTGTTCGCAAGCTCGTCGACCGTCACGTACTGCGGGCAGCCGATGTTGACGGCGCCCTTCAGATCCGAGTGCATCAACAGGTAGATTCCATCGACCATATCGCTGACATACGTAAACGATCGGATCGCGGTTCCATCACCCCATACTTCGATCGTGCCCCCGTCGCGAACCTCCGCGACTTTGCGGCACATCGCTGCGGGAGCCTTTTCCCGTCCACCGGTCCACGCCCCTTCCGGGCCGTAGCAGTTCTGAAATCGGGCGATGCGCACCTGCATGCCATAACGCCGCTCATAGGCCATCGCGACGCGCTCGGAATAGAGCTTCTCCCAGCCGTACTCGTTATCCGGGTGGGCGGGTATCGCCTCCTCTTCCTTCATCTCCGGCTCACCGGGTCTCATATCACGATAAATGCATACCGACGAGGAGAAGAAATACCGCGGAACCCCCAACCGGGCTGCAAGGTCGGTCATGTAGATATTGATCAGGGCGCTGTCGTGCATGATTTCGGTCTCGGCCGAATGGATGAAGCCCATACCTCCCATTTCCGCCGCCAGCTGATAGACCTCGTCGAACGTGCCCCCATCCAGCGTCAGCGCCTTGCGGCAATTCGCTTCCTCCCTGAGATCGAGCTGCTGGAATTCGTCCGCCGCATCGGGCGACCATTCATGCGGCTTGATATCGACACCGCGTACCCAGTAGCCCTCTCTCTTGAGTTTCTTGACCAGATGGCAGGCAATGAAACCACCCGCACCGCATACCAGTGCTTTTCTCATCGACGATCCTTCAAATGACGATTTGCGGGACGCCTAGAGGCATCTCTTCATGCCCTGGAGGCCCCGCTGCAACGATTGACTGACCTTGACTTTGGCTGCGAGCGTCCCGATCGGTTCCGGGACGAGCGAAGAGGCGATGAGGTTGGATCCGGGGCGCGAGCTGGAAAGACAGCTGCCGCGGGAGGCCAGGGGGTTCATGGCGACCATGGTGCGAGAGCAGGCGATCGCATATTAGCTGACGACCGGCTCCATGTCTCCTTCGAGCCTGGACGCGGCCGGGTCGGGCGGTCTCGAAGGCCCTGGAGCGGCCCGGAATGACCCGGGACAACCCGGCGCTAACGCGGCGCTTTCTGCGGCGCTTCGGCCAGCTCCTGGCTGCGTGTGAAGCGCAGATGGGTGATGTCGTTGGGAAAGAACATGCCCCAGGTCCATTCGACGAAGATGCGGAGCTTGCGGCCGAAGGTGGGCATCTTGGGCATCTGAGAGAGGTAGTAGGCGCGCCACAGGAGCCACGCCGGCAATCCCCAAAGCGGCACGCCGAACAGGTCGGCAACACCTTTCCGGTGTCCGATCGCCGCCATCTGGCCCCGAACGCGGTAGTCGAATCTCCTGGTGGGTCGTCCGGACAGCGTCGCGAGCAGGTTGGCCGCGAGCGTGCGCGCTTCGCGCACCGCGAATTGGGCAGTCGGCGGCGCGACGGTGCCGTCGAACGCGTTCGGCACAGCAGCGCAATCGCCGATCGCCCACACGCCGGGGGCAAGTGGCACCGCTAGATCGGCGTCGACGGCGATGCGGCCGCGCTCGACGGCCAGGCCCAGACGCTCGACCAGCGCATTCGGCTGCGTCCCGATGGTGCAGATCACCGTCGCCGTGTCGAGCATCGTCCCGTCGGCCAGGGTCACGGCCTCCGCGCTCACCGCCAGCGCCTTCGCGCCGGTTCGCACCTCGACGCCGCGTCTGATCAGCGACCGCTGCGCGGCGCGGCCAAGGCGCTCCGACAATTCCAGCAGCAGCCGCGGTCGATCCTGGAGCACCGTGACCTTCAACTCGCCGGCACCGACGCGCGGGTAATAACGACGGATGCTCTCCAGACAGTCGATCAACTCGCCCGCGGTCTCGACGCCGGAAAAACCGCCGCCGATGACAACAAAGTGGCCAAGCCTCTTTCGCAGAGCCGGATGGGTTTCCAGCTCGATGCGCGCGACGCGGCGGAGCACGATATTGCGAATATGCATTGCGTCGCCGACTGTCTTCAGTGGCAGCGCATGCTCGGCAGAGCCGGGAATCAGGTCCAGGCGCGCGCGGTTGCCGAACGCGAGCACGAGATGCCCGTAGGCGACGCGCGTCTCGCCGGCGAGCGTCGTGCAGGTGAGAACTTTCGCTGCGGGATCGACGGCCGTGACTCGGCCCATGATGAAACGTCCCCGCGACAGCATCTGGCGGATCGGCGCCACGACCTGCTCCGGGAAGACCGACGCGCCGAGCGCCTCGGGCAGCATCGGGTTGAATGTCGTGTAGCTCTCTTCGCTGATCAAGACCAGCTCCCAGTCCGGCGGAAGCTTGCCGTCGAGCTCGCGAGCGAGCGTCGTCCCGGCGAAGCCGCCGCCGATGATCACGATGGTTCGGGGGTTGCTCATGGTCGATGCCCTCACGTGCTCCGGTCGCGACCGGGGCGGTCACGTCTACGTGGCCGATTGGTCGAGCCCGGAAACCCTTTCTTACGTCGGCGTTGCGCCCTTGTAAGTTCCGCGGACCCAGGCATGACTAACGCTGCGATCGGGTCGGCCCGGACCAGCATTCGGTGCGATCCACATTTGCGAATTCAAAGGAGTCCATCATGTTGAAAGGTAAGACGGCGCTGATCACCGGATCGACCAGCGGCATCGGGCTGGGCATCGCCAAGGCTTTTGCCGCACGGGGGGCCAACGTGATCCTCAACGGCTTCGGCGACGCCAAGGAAATCGCGGCGCTGCGCGGCTCGATCGCTACCGAGAACGGCGTGCAGGTGCGCTACGACGGCGCGGACCTCTCGCGCCAGGATCAGATCGAGAGGATGATGGCCACGGCGTTAACGGAGTTCGGAGCGATCGATATTCTGGTCAACAATGCGGGTATTCAGTACGTCGCCCCCGTCGATGAGTTCCCTGTCGACAAGTGGAATGCCATCATCGCGATCAATCTGAGCGCTTCGTTTCACACGGTGAGGCTTGCC
>VBCL01000527.1:0-301 GCA_005888865.1 Betaproteobacteria bacterium
TCCATCCGGCTGCAGGCTGAAAATGTTCCGAAGCTTGGCGTAGACCGTGTTGGTTCTACGGTCGGCGTCGCCGTATGCGGCCGCGCCCATGTACCGGCCTTCGCTGCTCAGCATGGTCCAGCCGCCCTGGGTCGAGCTGATCACCCCGTAGTAGGTGCCGAGCGAGTCGAACATGCTGCGGTTGCAGCGCAGCTGGCGCATCGATCCGCCCTCGACAATGTAAAGCGAGATCGAGCCCAGATCACCAGTACCGTCGAGCACCGAGATCATCACCGGCGTCTCGCTCGTGGCGAAAGGAGAG
>VBCL01000527.1:412-4375 GCA_005888865.1 Betaproteobacteria bacterium
TGAGCCGCGCTCATGAATGGCGTTTCGCGCGCACGGAGAAGGCTGAGACTCGCAGGAAACTCCTCGAGGACCGTGCGGAAGATCGTCGCCGCGAATGCCGGATAGTCCCAGGTCGCCAGCCAAGCGGCGATCTGTCCCGGCCCGATTCCGGCGCGCTTCATCGTGGGTGCGAGCGCGTCGATTGCGTGGCGCGGGAAATCGGTACTGTGCTTCTTGCCCGAGAAACGCTCTTCCTCGTTGTTGCAGAGAATGCGCGGGCCGTGCTCGCGCGAGAGTTCGATGAGCGCGACGCCTGAATTGTGCAGTCCGGCCGCGCCGATCCCGCCCAGATAGACCGTTTCTCCACGGTCGAGCGCGACGCGCACGGCGCGAAGTCGCTCGGCGGCAAAGCGGCTGGTCGAACGGAAGATTTGCCTGGACGCGTAGAATCGCTCGAGCAGCGGCAGCGCGGCGCGAAACCCCGCCGCCGCCAGCCGCGGATGGCGGGGTCCGAGTCGAACGCTCGGCGTTCACGATTCGCGGGGCCGCGCGATCCTCGGGATCGTGCGGAGGTCAGGCGGCGAGCTCATTGCGGCGTGCAGTGTACCCGCGTTTCGCCGAACTGGGTCAGGCTGCAGCAGGCCCCTCGAGGTGATCGAGCAAGCGCAGCGAATAGACCGCACCTCGCCCTGATCGAGTGGCACGTTGGCGACTCCCCCGGATCGGCTCCGAGGGAATCCGTAGCGCTACGCGTTCAACAGCTTCTCGTTCTTGAGCGGCAGAGTCCTCACCCGCTTGCCGGTCGCGGCAGCGATCGCATTGAGCACCGACGGCGCGACAACGCAGATCGTCGGCTCGCCGACACCGCCCCAGAAATCGTACGTCGGCACGATCACCGTCTCGACCTTGGGCATCTCGGCCAGACGCATGATCTGGTAGGTGTCGAAGTTCGACGACGTCATGCGCCCCTTGTCGACCGGGCATTCGCCGTAGAGCGTCGCGGTGAGGCCGTAGGCGACCGAGCCCTCGACCTGCGCAGCGATCTGACCTGGATTCACCGCGTGCCCGGAGTTGAGCGCGAGCACCATGCGATGGACCTTCAGCTTGCCCTCGTTGCTCACTGACACCTCGGCCACCGCGGCCGAATAGCTCCCGTAGCCCATGAATTGCGCCACGCCGCGATGCACGCCGGCGGGCAGTGGCTTGCCCCAGTCCGCCTTCTCGGCTGCGGCATTCAATACCGCCAGGTGCTTGGGATGGTTGGCCATCAACTTCCGGCGGAACTCGACCGGATCGGCGCCGGCTGCCTGCGCCACCTCGTCGATGAAGCACTCCATGTAGACGCCGTTCTGGTTGGTGTTGACGCCGCGCCATGGGCCGACGGGCACGTGGGTGTTGCGCATCGCATATTCGATGAGCAGGTTCGGCACGGTGTAGCCGAGCTGCGCATCTCCGGGCTTCTCACTGTAGCCCTGCAGCTGCCGGTCGTCCTTGCCGTCCTTCGCCTGCGGTGAATTGAGGAACGCGTTGATCGACTGGCCCGAAATGCGCATGTGCAGCCCGACCAGGTTTCCGTTCGCATCGAGGCCCGCAACGCCCCGGCACTGCGAGATCGGACGGAAGAAGTCGTGCGTCGTATCTTCCTCGCGGCTCCAGATCAACTTGATCGGGACGCCGGGCATCTGTTTGGCAATCGATGCCGCCTGACGCACGTAGTCCTGCGCGCCGCCGCGCCGTCCGAAACCACCGCCGAGGACGTGCTTGTAGACTTCGCACTTCTCCAGCGGCAATCCGGTCTCCTCCGACAGCGCCGCCAGTGCAGCCTCGCCGTTTTGCGTCGGCACCCACACTTCCGCGCGATCTGCAGTGACCTTCGCGGTACAGTTCATTGGCTCCATCGTCGAGTGCGCGAGAAACGGCGTGCTGTAAACGGCTTCGACCTTCTTCGCCGCGCTGTCGATGGCCTTGGGCGCGTCGCCTTCGCTGCGGAACGCGTAGGCCGAGGTCGCCGTCAGCCCCTCCTTGAGTCGTTCGGCGATGGTGGCGCTCGTTTGCGTCGCGTTGGGTCCTTCGTCCCAGACGATCGGCAGCGCGTCGAGCGCGGTCTTCGCGTGCCACCACGTGTCAGCGACGACCGCGACCGTTGAATCGTTGACCTTGACGACGCGCTTCACGCCGCGCCGGTCCGCAATCTTGGCTTCGTCGTAGGGGCAATCCTTGAGCGCCGCGCAGAGCATGCCTGGCTGCTTGACGTCGATCGCGTAGACGAGGCTGCCGTTGAGTTTGCCCGCCGTATCCAAGCGCTTGATCGGCTTGCCGGCGATCTTCCATTCCTTCGGATCCCTGAGCGTAATGCTCTTCGGGTCCGGAGGTGTGAGCTTCGCCGCCGCCGCGGCGACCTTGCCGTAGGTGGTCGTGCGCTTCGATGCCGCATGGGTGATCACGCCGTCGCTGACGCTGACCTCCGCGACGGGAACCTTCCATTGATCGGCGGCCGCTTGCAGCAGCATCAGCCGCGCCGCTGCGGCGCCACGACGAACGTAGTCCTCCGACGTGCGAATGCCGCGGCTGCCGCCCGTACCCATCTCGCCCCAGGCGCGCTTGCGCGCGAGGCTCTGGCCGGGCGTCGGGAATTCGGTCTTCACGTGCGTCCAGCCACAGTCGAGCTCTTCGGCGACGAGCTGCGCCAATCCGGTCTCGGTCCCCTGTCCCATCTCGGAGCGGGCGATGCGGATCACGCAGGTGCTGTCGGGACGAATGACGACCCACGCGTTGACTTCCGTGCCGGTCTCGGTCGCACTCTTGGCCGCCGCGGAGGCTGCGCCGCTGCCGTCGAACGCCAACGGTATGCCCAGCGCCAGTCCGCCACCTGCGACCGCGGCCGAACCCACGATGAATTTGCGGCGCGAGAGATTGGTGACCTTCGATACCTTGAGATTCTTCATGATCGGTCTCCGCGCCTAGGCTTTCGACTTGCCCGCGGTCTCGGCCGCCGCATGCACGGCCGCACGAATGCGCTGATACGTGCCGCACCGGCAGATATTGGTCATCGCCTGATCGATGTCGGCGTCGCTCGGATGCGGATTCTTCTTGAGCAGCGCCGCCGCGGCCATGATCTGCCCGGACTGGCAGTAGCCGCACTGCGGGACGTCGAGCTCTGCCCACGCCTTCTGCACCGGGTGCGCGCTGGTCGCGGACAGGCCTTCGATGGTGACGATCCGATCGTCGGCCTTGACCGCGCTCAGCGGAAGCGAGCACGAGCGACGAATCTCGCCGTTGACGTGGACGGAGCACGCGCCGCACTGCGCGACGCCGCATCCGTACTTGGTCCCGGTCAGTCCGACCTGCTCGCGGATGACCCACAGCAGAGGCGTGTCGTCCTCCGCCTGCACGTCGTGGACTTTGCCATTGATGTTGAGCTTTGCCATGCGACTTACCTCCGGCGATTGACGCGCGGCGAAGCGCGCGTGCGAAAAATTATTCTTCTTTGCATCGCGGAGCGTGGCGTGTTGCTGCGGAACGCAGACTCCGCCTCCCTGGCCGAGAAAGCTTAGCGCATTCGGCGCGGCGACGCACGCCCCTTTGTTACCCGGAGCGCAATTTGCGGTTAAGATCGTGACGGACATTCGGACACTGTTCGCAGCGACGCAACAGTCTTGACGCCCGTCTTCATCCATTGTCACAAAACTTTACAACTGCGCTCCGGATTGCGCGATGCCGCCCCCTCCGCAGCTCCCCGTGATCGTCGCACTCTACGCCCTGGCGGCCGCGGCACCTGGCGCACCTGCCTGGGCGGACGAACGGGCGTCCGAGGCCACGCCGATCTTCCAGGTCGTCGGCGACGGTATCTCGCAGCCGCTCGCTGGCGCCCGAGGCGACGCCGAACGCGGGCGCGCGCTGCTGGTCGAACGGGCAGCAGCCAATTGTCTGTTGTGCCATGCCGTTAGCGATCCGAGCATGCGCGTTGCCGGCAACGTCGCCCCG
>VBCL01000122.1 GCA_005888865.1 Betaproteobacteria bacterium
CGAGAAAGGTTGCGATGACATAGGCCACAGCCGGGGTCCACTGCGGACCATCCTTCTGCCACCACTTGCGGAACGCGACGATCGCGATAAAGGCGAACAGGCTTGTGAGCGCGTAGGGTCGTGCGGTCTTGCTCTGATAGACCAGAAGCGGCGAAATCGCGAGCAGGGCCACCCACGTCGCGCGCACTGTCGCGGTCGTCTCGCGCCGCAGTGACAGCCCGGCGAGAACGAGCAGGGCGACGCCGGCGATCAGCATCGGCAGGTGCATGACCCACTCGGTCAGGCCGCCGTGCAGCGCGAGGAAACGGTAGTAGAGGGTGAGCGGGATGCTGTGGTCGGCAAA
>VBCL01000123.1 GCA_005888865.1 Betaproteobacteria bacterium
ACGGGGCTTCGCGAGGCCCCAGCGCCACAGTCGATACTGGAGGCTCGTCCAGAGCACGCCGAGGCCGTAGACCACCGAGCGGCCGAAGCTGATTTCGCTCGCTTCCTCGAAATACCTCGTCGGGCAGGAGATCTCGCCGATGCGCATCCCGAAGGCATGTGCCTGGATCAACATCTGGTTGTCGAAGATGAAGTCCGGCGAATTGGCCGCCAGCGGCAGCGTCTCGATGACCTTGCGCGCGTAGGCGCGGTACCCGGTGTGGAATTCGGAGAGCTTCGCGCCGACGATCAAGTTCTGCAGCAAGGTCAATACGCGATTCGCGATGTACTTGTAGCGCGGCATGCCGCCGGCGAGTGCGGTGTTACCGAGGATGCGCGAGCCGATGACAACGTCGTACACGCCCGAGGCCACCATCGCCGCCATCGCCGTGATCAGGCGCGGATCGTACTGGTAGTCGGGATGGAGCATCACGACGATGTCGGCGCCTTCGCCAAGCGCGAGCGCGTAACAGGTCTTCTGATTGGCGCCGTAGCCACGGTTCTCCGGGTGCTGGTAGGCGACGATGCCGAGTCTGCGCGCGACGGCGAGGGTGGCATCGTCGCTGGCGTCGTCGACCAGCAGCACCACGTCGGCCACGTCGCGCGGGATGGCGCGGAAACATTCTTCCAGCGTCTTCTCCGCCCGGTACGCGGGCATCACGACGGCGATCTTCTGTCCGTGCAGCATGGGTCGTCGGCCGCGTTACGTCGGTTGGGGACGCACGAGATAATACACGTGGCCCGGACGCCGTTCGTGGTGAGCCCTTCGACAAGCTCAGGACAGGCTTGTCGAACAACGGACGGCCGTTCATCCTTCGACAGGCTCAGGACGAACGGCAGGACGCTCGAGGCGCTTGCTCGATCCACGGTTCCCGTGTTCAATCTCGCACGGCACCTGTCGAGCAGTCCGGGATGCTTTTCAACAGCTACGAATACCTGATCTATTTCCTGCCGCTTGCGCTCGCCGCGTATTTTCTGCTCGGGCGACGCGCAACGTGGGCGGTCGGCTGGCTCGTCGCCTGCTCGCTCTTCTTCTATGGCTGGTGGAACCCGAAGTACCTGCCGCTGATTCTGGCGAGCATCGGCTTCAACTTCGCGATCGGTCGTGCCCTGCACCGCGGCTCACAGCCTGCCCTGAGCTTGTCGAAGGGTCACGCCAAGGCCCTGCTCGCGTGCGGAATCGGCGCCAACCTGCTGCTCCTGGGCGTGTTCAAGTACGCCGACTTCGCGGTGCGCAACACCGCCGACCTCACCGGCCTGCCGCTGGCGCTGCCGCACATCGTGCTGCCGCTCGGCATCAGCTTCTTCACCTTCACGCAGATTGCATATCTCGTCGACGTCCATCGCGGCCGGGCGAAAGAGCCCAGTCTTCTCAACTACGCGCTGTTCGTGAGCTTCTTTCCGCATCTGCTTGCCGGGCCGATCCTGCATCACAGCGAGATGATGCCGCAGTTCGCCTCCCCGTCGAACAAGCAGGCGCAGCCGTTCCATCTCGCCGCAGGACTCTTCCTGCTGGCGATCGGCCTGGTGAAGAAAGTGTGCCTCGCCGACCCGCTCGCGCCTGTCGCCGCGGCCGGGTTCGATCATCCCGAGGCGATCTCGGCGCTCGGCGCGTGGCTCGCCGTGCTGGCGTACACGCTGCAGATCTACTTCGACTTCAGCGGCTATACCGACATGGCTTTAGGCGCGGCGCGGATGTTCAACATCCAGATGCCGGTCAATTTCAACTCGCCGTACCACTCGACCGACATTCGCGAGTTCTGGCGGCGCTGGCATATGACCTTGTCTCGATTCCTGCGCGAGTACCTGTACATTCCGCTCGGCGGCAACCGGCTCGGGGACGCGCGCACCGCGGTGAATGTCATGGCGACATTCCTGCTCGGCGGGCTGTGGCACGGCGCGGCGTGGACCTTCGTCGCCTGGGGCGCGCTGCACGGGGCAGGGCTGGTATGCCTGCGGGTCTGGGAGCGGGCGGGCTACCGGCTGCCGCGCCCAATCGCCTGGGCCGTCACCTTTCTCTTCGTGATGCTCACGTGGGTGTTCTTCCGGGCGAGCTCGCTTCCGGCGGCGGGCGCGATGTTGCGAGCGATGGCCGGTGCCAATCCTGCCGCCGAGCCGTGGCGGGATGCGCTGCGTCATATGCTCGCAGCTGACGCGCAGAGCTCGATCCTGATCGCCGCGGCCGCGCTCACGATCGGGCTCGTCGTCATTGCCCTGCGCCGGAACTCCAATGCCATGGCGTGGGACTTCCGGCCGACGTGGTCACGGGGCGCGGCGGTCGCAGTCGGCCTGGTGTGGTCGGTGTTGCAGCTCGGCAAAGTCACGCCGTTCCTGTACTTCAACTTCTGATGGAATTGCCGCGCTCTCCCGGTCCCGCGATCGAGCGCGCCGCCACGCGCTGGCTCGCTGCCCTGTTGACGGCGACGATCGGCTGCCTGGTCGCCGCCGCCGCATTCGTCGTCTGGGTCGATCCGTTCCAGCAGTATCACCTCGCGTCGCGCTATCCGCCACGCTTCTATTTCCTGCATCACCGCTACATCAATCCAGGGCTTGCCAGGAACCAGGCCTACGACACGGTCGTCAGCGGCTCGTCGATCATGGAGAACACCCCCAACGATCTGGTGGCTAAAGCCTGCGGCGGCTCCTCGGTCAATCTCTCGATGCCGGCGATGAGCGCATCCGAGCAGCGGCTGATGCTCGAGACCGCGCTCGCCAGTCAACCGGTGAAGCGCGTGATCGCGGTGCTCGATTTCAACGAGTTCGCCGGCGGCATCGAGGAGCGGCAGGACGTCGCCGGCCCATTGCCGAGATACCTCTACGACCGCAATCCGTTCAACGATCTGCCATACCTCCTGTCCTGGGATGTTCTGGCGAAGGCCTGGAACATCGTCAACGGCGACACCGGCGAGAAGTTCACCTCCGACCCCAATGGCGCCTGGTTCTGGGGCAACGTCGTGCGCTTCGGACGCGAGCAGGTGTTGCGCGGACTGGACCTCGAGAATCTCAACGCGCGATACCGACAGCCGCGGCGCACCTTTGACGGGATGCGAGCGAGCTTCGAGCATAACCTGCTCCCGGTCCTTGCAGCGCATCCGGACACGGAGTTCGATCTCGTCTGGCCGCCGTACTCGATCCTGGTGTGGCTGGATTTCGCCCAGCGCGATCAGGTGCAGGTCAGCCTGGATTTCAAGCGCTACGTCTTCGAGGCGACGCGCGGGCTCCCCAAGGTTCGGGTCTTCGACCTGCAAACGGACGCCGTGGTTACCCACGACCTCGATCGCTATGACGATATCTATCACTTCGACCCTGCCGTCAATGCGCGGCTGGTCGAGTTCGTCTGTCAGGGCCGCAATCGGGTGGATGCGAGTAACATCGGTGAGCTCGAGCGGACGCTTCGGGAGCAGGCGGCAGCCGTCGCGACGCCGGCGGGGCTGGCGAAAATCGTCGTGGGTCCGTCCTCCCGTTGACCACGCCAATCGAGAGAAAGTCGATGAAAGGATTCGTGCTTACGTATCACTCGCACCACGTCGTCGGGAGCGACTACGCTCGCAACGACCATATCGCGTTTGCGGCGGACCTGGAGCTCATGACCGATGCCGGATGCGAGATCGTCTCGCTCGGGACGCTGACCGATGGGCTCCTCCGAACCGGCAAGGACGCTCCTCACGACGCGCGGGCCCAGGTCGCGATCACGTTCGACGATGGCCCCATCTACGATGTCGAGGGTTTCACGCATCCGCAGTTCGGAGCGCAGCGCGGCTTCCTCAACATCATGCGCGACTTCGTTTCGAAGCGGGGCCGCGACGCGCAACCAGGACTCCACGCGACGAGCTTCGTCATTGCCTCGCCGGAAGCGCGGCGGATCATCGAGGCGACCTACGACGCTCACTACACCTATGTTGGCGCGGGAGCGATGACCGACGCATGGTGGAACCCCGCCATCGATACAGGGTTGATCGCCATCGCCAACCACAGCTGGGACCACCTGCATCCGGCGTTGCCGCGAGTTGCGCATTCGCGCCAGGCGAAAGCCGACTTCACCCAGGTTCTCGATGCGGAGGACGCCGACGCACAGATCGCGGACGCAGGCGCTTTCATCGGTGCGCGCACCCAGAGGCGGAATGCGCCGTTCTTCGCCTACCCCTTCGGACACTACAACGCCTTTCTCGTCGAACGATACCTGCCGGAAAACGCGGCGCGGCTCGGACTGCGGGCCGCCTTCGCCGTCGAGGCCAGGCCGATTACGGGGCGGGAGAATCGATGGTGCCTCCCGCGCTTCGTATGCGGGGACGACTGGAAGAGTCCCGAAGAGCTGACGACGATCCTCGGCTCATCGTGAGCACGCGTCCGCGCCGGTATCACGGCGATCGGCCGCCGGAGCGGCATCGACGGCCACGACATCGACGGCCTGCAGGTTCGAAGTCACGACGGTGAACGTCCATCGCACGGCACCTGACCCATCCGCGGGTGACGCGAAGAGCGACGACAGATCGTTCTCCGCGAGCGGCGAAACCGCGTGTCCGAGAGCTTCGGCCGAAGCGATCTGGAAGGATTCGTACCCCCCCAGCACGTTGGTCACCAATATCCCGGCCCGAGCGGGAGCGGTCACCGAAAAGGTTGCCGTGGTGGTCGGGTTCCGCGGCAGCCGCCGCAGCAGGTCGGTCAACTCCTGCGCGAGCGGCAGCGGCTTGCGATCCAGCAATGGCGTCATCTGCCGGGTCAGGCCCAGCGAACCAACCCAGCATTCCGGAGCGCCACCGAGCGCACGCCAGAACGCGCGGGTCATCCCGAAATAGCGATTGGGCGCGTCGCTGGCGACGAGCGACAGGCGCGAGCGGTTGTTGCAAGCGAAAAGCGCATCCAGGCCGAGATCCTTGTCGGCGATATAGGCGAGATGTCCGTGCAGGCTCACCTCGCCGGCGTCACACAGAATCTTTCCCAGCTCGCGATGCGCCAGCGCCGGAAACCACACATCGCGATAGACCGAGGGCGGCAGGCCGTTCTTGATGTCCATCACGCGCGAGGGCAACTGGCCTTCTCCTTGCCACACGGTGAGCGCCATGCCGCGAATCGCGTAGACGTTGAAAGCGACGCTGCCTGCCACGATTCCCCATACGAGGGGTCGGAACGGGCCCACCCGACCGAGCGACCACACCCCGATCGCAACAAGCCCCGCGACGATCGGGCCGAGTATCCAGGTGAACTGAAGCGGCGTCGTTGGCCGCATGCACGCGATCCACGCCGCGAAAATCAGAAGCGCCGCGACGAAGAGAGGGAGACACCGTCGCGAGAGAGGATGTAACGCGCCGGCAACCGAGATCGAGGCCGCGATCGCCATCCCTGCGCCGAGCAGCGCGGCCCGATCGGATTGCCAGTGCAACAGGTATTCCGCGATCACCGCCGGACCGCCAAGCAGGTCGTCGAGGATCACGCGCGGGACATTGACGATGTTGGCAAGGACGACCTGACCGGTCACATAGGCGGTTGCGCTTCCCCAGTCCGCGAAACCCCCGCCGATCTGGCTGACCACATACGGAAGGAAGGGCACGAGAAAGCCCGCCGCGATCGCGACTACGGCGCCAGGCAACCTCTCGCCTCGTCGATGGTGCGCCCAGAGGACGGGTCCGAGCAGAATGAAAACCGGCGCCGACGTGGGGTGGACGTGCATCGCCACGGCGAGCGCCAGCCCCAGCGCCGTGAACGTCGGCCAATCGCTTTGTTTCTCGATGGCGCGAAGCGCGATGGCAAGCACCAGCAGCGCGGCCGCCGCGACACCATTGGGATTGAGAAAGACGAGCTGTTCCAGGCTCGTCCATCCCGGAACGAACATCGCCGCAGCCCAGAGCAGCCCGAAGTCGGCGTCGATGAGCTTGCGGCCGCACAGGTAGGCGAGCGGAAATTTGAGACTGCAAACGAAACCGATGAACAGTGCGGCCGCCAGCCAGCTCTGCGAGACCAACACCGGCAGCGCCGTGAGATAGAACCACAGCGGCCCGAAATGCAATGCGCCGCCGAGAAACGGCCCTTCGAGCGGATAGGCAACCGCGTGACGGATCCCGTAGGCCTTCAGGAGCTCGTCGGCGGTATCGGTGGAAGGGGAGCTCCACGCGTAACCCGCCGCGTACGCGGCCATGAGGAATGCGACCAGCCAGAAGCGGATCGAACCGGGAAACAGCGCGGAGGGCAAGGTCGCAGCTTTAGAACGGCCCGATCGCGGCGATGCTGTCTTCCACCTCGCGTTTGCGCGCGTCGGAAAGCTCGGCGTTCCACTTCACGATGAGGTATTTGTGGCGGGTCGGCTGATAGCCCGCACGAATGTCGACGACGTAGGCTTTCCTGTCGCCGCAATACCCGAACCACGCGACGCAGTCGGTCAGGTCGCGGAACGCGGTCTCCAGCATCATCTGCGCGATCCCGCCGCGTTCACGGCAGACGAGCCAGTGTTCTCTCGGCAAGCGGCGGTAGAAGGTGCTGCGCACGCACATGCCGCCGCAGAGATAGCAGTCCGCATAACGAATCCAGTTGCAGAACCCGACGACCTCGAGATTGGACTCGGACCACTTGTAGAATGCGACTTCCTGCCACCAGTTGCCGGCCGGCGTCGCGATCGAAAGGCCGGCGCTCTCGCGTGGCACGGGGAACGGACTGGCGAACGATTCCGAGAATAAATCAGCCGCGAAAAACTGCGCGTTGCGAAAGAACGAGAGGTGCAGCGACTCGTCGAAAGGCTTCATTGCGTTCGTCAGACGAAGACCTGAACATCGTGAAGGTCCGGGAGGAGTCTTTTTGACACAAGGACGTCGAGCCGGGATGGGACTGTCGAATGGCCTTGCGCGTTGTTGTTCGGTCGCATCGTGTACATTATGCCAAGGAACATTCCAATCCAGAAAACGACCGCCGACAGGATCGCCGTCAAGCCTCGGCGGCGTCGTTCGGTGTGCCCCAAGCGACAAGGCACGGACTCGGTGACCGTATGCAGCTCGTAGCGCTGGTCCGCGCCATGCGCCCTCATCAATGGGTCAAGAACCTGCTCTTGTTCGTGCCCCTGCTCACGGCGCACAGGATCGCCGACATGCAGGCCTGGACCCATGCGCTGCAGGCATTCCTTGCCATGTGCCTGACGGCCGGAGCGATCTACATTGCCAACGACCTGAGCGATCTCGATGCCGATCGCGCACACCGGTCGAAGTCTCGCCGTCCCTTCGCGAGCGGGTCGTTGCCGGTTTGGGCCGGCGTTTCCTGCGTACCGCTGTTGCTCGGCGGGGCCTGGCTGATC
>VBCL01000529.1 GCA_005888865.1 Betaproteobacteria bacterium
CGTCACCGCGCTCGACCGCACCACGTTCGGCATCGCGGAGGGTGAGTTCGTCGCCGTGGTGGGCCCGTCGGGCTGCGGCAAGTCGACGCTGTTGAAGATCCTCGCGGGGATCCTGCCGGCGTCGAGCGGCGAGGCGCTGCTGCGCGGCACGCTCATCGCCGGTCCGCGGCGCGACATCAGCGTCGTCTTCCAGTCGCCCGTCCTGTTCCCCTGGCGCACGGTCCTCGACAACGTGCTGCTCCCTGTCGACGTGCACCGTCTGAGTCGCGAGCGACACCACCAGACCGGCGTGGACCTGCTGGCGCTCGTCGGCCTCAAGGTGTTCGAGCGCAAATATCCGTGGGGCTCTCGGGCGGCATGCAGGAGCGCGTGGCGATCACCCGCGCCCTGGTCCACGACCCGGCCATGCTGCTGATGGACGAGCCCTTCCGCGCGCTCGACGCGATGACCCGCGAGCACATGAACCTCGAGCTGCAGCGCATCTGGCTCGAGCGCCGCAAGACCGTGTTGTTCATCACGCACTCCATCCCGGAGGCGGTGTTCCTCGCCGATCGCGTCCTCGTCATGACCGCGCGGCCGGGCCGGCTGCTGGACGACGTCCGCGTGAAGTTGCCGCGACCGCGCCCGCTCGACGTGATGAACACGCCGGAGTTCGGCGCCTATGCCCGTCACATCCGCCATCTCTTCAACGTGCAGGGCAGGATCGACGCATGAAGAGCGCCCGCAACGTCGCGGTTACCCTCGCCATCTTCGTCGGCTCGCTCGCGCTGTGGGAGGCGGTGGTCCGGGTGTTCGCCATTCCGATCTTCATCCTGCCGCCGCCCTCCCAGGTGGCGCTCGCGCTCTGGCGCGGGATCGCGAGCGGCGTGTACATACACCACCTCGGCTACACGCTCGTGGAGACGCTGCTCGGCTTCATCGTGGGCTCGCTGCTCGGCTTCTTTCTCGGCACCGCGGTGGCGATGAACCGATGGGTCGAGCTCTTCCTCTATCCCTATATTGTGATGTTCCAGTCGCTGCCGAAGGTCGCGCTGGCGCCCCTCATCGTCGTGTGGTTCGGGCTCGGGCTCACCTCCAAGGTCATCAACGCCGCGCTCGTCGCGTTCTTCCCGCTGCTCGTCAACACCATGGTGGGCCTCAAGTCGGCCGACGAGGACCGCGTGAGCCTCATGCGCTCGCTGGCCGCCACCGACACCCAGATCTTCTGGATGCTCCGGTTGCCGAACGCGATGCCGTTCGTGATGGCCGGTCTCGACGTGGCGATGATCTTCGCGCTGATCGGCGCCATCGTGGCGGAGTTCGTGGGCGCGCAGCGCGGGCTCGGCATGCTGATCCAGTCGATGAACTTCAACATGGACGTCTCCGGCCAGTTCTCGATCCTCCTGATCCTGTCCTTCGTCGGCCTGCTGCTCAACCGCGGGATCATGCTCATCCGCAAGCGGATCATGTTCTGGGATCCGTCCGAGAAGCAGGTGATCGAGACCTCGCCCGAAGAAGCTGCGCCCGCCGGCCGCGGCGTCGTCACGCCCGCCAAGGGAGGGGTCGGTTGATGAAGCGCTCACTCGTGTGCTCGCTCGTCATTGCCTTCATCGCGCTGGCCGCGCCGCCTACACCGGCGGAGACGAAGGTTCGCGTCGGCTGGTGCGCCAAGACCGTTTCCTCGGCGGCCGCGCCGTTCGCCATCGCGATGAAAATGGGCTGGTACAAGGCGGCGGGGCTGAACGTCGAGCTGGTGCCGCTGGCGGGATCCTCGGCGTGCACCCAGGCGGTCGCCACCAGGGAAGTGGCGTTCGCGCTGCCCAGCGTCGAGCCGCTCGCCATCGCCATCCGGCAGGGCGTGAAGGCGAAGATCTTCTACACCGCGTACCAGGGCAACATCTACGGCATCGCCGTACCCGCCGACAGCCCGGTGCAGAAGATCGCCGACCTCAAGGGCAAGACGATCGGCGTCATCTCGATGGGCTCGGCGGGCGTGCCCGTGGCCAAGGCGCTGGTGGCGACGGCCGGCCTCAATCCCGAGTCGGACGTGACGATCGTGGTGGCCGGCGAAGGCGCGCAGACCGCGGCGATGGTGCGCAGCAAGCAGGTCGACGCGCTCAGCCAGTACGATACGCAGTACGCGATGGTCGAGAACGCGGGCGTGAAGCTGCGGCTCCTGGACACGAAGGAGATCGACCGCTATCCCGCCAACGGATTCCTGGCGCTCGACGAGACGCTCAAGAGCCGGCGCGACGACGCGGTCGCCGTCGCCAAGGGCTACGCGATGGGCACCGTGTTCGCCATCGCCAACCCGGAGGCGGCCGTGAAGATCCTGTACGAAGTCTTTCCGCAGACGAAGCCGACCGGCAAGGACGAGGCGACCGCGCTGCGTGACGACGTGAAGGTGTTGAACGCGCGCATCGTGAACTGGAAGCTCGACAAGGCCGGCGTGAAGCGCTGGGGCGAGAACTCCGAGGCCAACTACGCGGCGTACGCGGACTTCATGCTGAAGTACGGGATCATCAAGGACAAGATCTCCGCCAAGGACCTCATCACGAACGACCTGATCGACGCCATCAATCGGTTCGACGCGTCGAAGGTCGCGGCGGAGGCCAGGGCCTACAAGTAACGGGGACACCATGACCAAGAAGATCGCGATCGAGTCGACGGCCGAAGCCTATCTCGAGCTGCTCGCCTCCCGCGGCGTC
>VBCL01000124.1 GCA_005888865.1 Betaproteobacteria bacterium
GTCGGGTGCGACGATACCGAGCGCAATGTCGGCGACATCGCCGACGCAATTGCGATGCGACTCGTTCATCGCTCCCGGATGGAAGGCGGTGATCTGATTGTCGTCCATATCGGTGATGATGTACGCCTGCGCCGTGTAACTGCCCGGGATCACGCGCACGCCTTCGGCCGCGATCTGCTTGCCCCGGAGCCGCTCGGCGTACCCGGGGACATCGTCCCCGATGGTCGCCATCACGACCGGCTCTCCGCCAAGTCCCTTGAGGTTGTAGGCGATATTGCCGGCGCACCCTCCCCACTCGCGCCGCATTTCGCCGATCTGGAACGAGACCGACAGAACATGCGTTTCGTTAGGAAGAATGTGCCGCGCGAACCGATCGGGGAAGACCATGATCGTGTCGATCGCGAGCGAGCCGCAGATGAGGATGCGTGGTGCGGGCATGTCAGGCATCGTCCCCGCGCCCGATTTCCCGGACGATATACTGCTGCCGCCGCGACACGGGCAGGGCCTCCGCGACGTCACGCAAGAGAACTTCCCAGTGCGCGTCGCCCTCGGAGCTGACGTGCCGCTCGAACCCGCGGATCGCCTCGCGTGCGACCAGGCAGTTGCGATGCACGCGGACGAACCGCTCGCCGAACTCCTCTTCGAGCTTGGTCAGCGACTCCTCGAGCAGGTATTCACGCTCGGCGGTGCGGATCGTGATGTACTTGAGCTCGGCCTTGAGATAGATCACGTCCTCGATCGGCACGAGGACGACGCGGGAGCGCTCGGTGACCGATAGAAAGCGGCGCGCCGCCGCCGGCAAGCGGTCGAGGCGCGTTCCAGTCAGCGGCCGCAGGCGTGGCACCTTCTGCAGCGCCGCGAGGAGCCGCTGCACCCGGACCGGCTTCATCAGGTAGTCGACCGCGTGCACTTCGAATGCGGCGATCGCATGCTCGTGATACGCAGTGGTGAAAATGAGCACCGGTGGCACCGGTAGCTTGAGCAGATGGCGCGCGAGCTCGATCCCGTCCATATCCGGCATATGAATGTCGCTCAACACCAGATCGGAGGGCGTGCTGCCGAGCAGCTCCATCGCCTCGCGGCCGCTCGCCGCCTCGCCGACGACAACGAGGGGAAGGGCGCTGGCACAATCGTCGAGCAGCTCGCGCAAGCGTCGGCGCGCCGGGGCCTCGTCATCGACGATCAGTATCCTGAGCGGAGCGTCAGACACGCGCATCCTCCGGCTCGGCCGCGCGATAGGGCATGCGGATGTGCACTTCGTAGCTGTTGCGGTTGATGCGGCTCTCGAGGCTCGCTTCGGCGTCGAAGTGCAAGGCCAGCCGTTCGCGGATATTGTCCACCGCCATCTTGTTGCCCCCGTGATGACTGCCGCTGAGCTTGTACGGGTTGCGCAGGATCGCGTGGACTTCGCCGCGACGCAGGAAGATATTGACGCCGATCACACCCGTTCCACTCGACGGCTCGATACCGTGATAGACGGCATTCTCCAACAGCGGTTGCAGCACCAGTGGCGGAACAAGCGCGTCACCGGGCATGTTCTCGACGTGCCACTCGACCTTCAGACGCTCGCCGAGACGCACCTTCTCCAGATCGAGGTATTGCCGGCACAGCGCGACCTCGTCTGCGAGCGGAGTGAGTTGTCGGTTGTCGCGCATCAGTACGCGGAACAGATCGGCAAGGTCTTCCAGCGCAGTCTCGGCCCGGCGCGGCTCGGTGCGCACCAGAGAAAGCACCGCAGTGATGCTGTTGAACAGGAAATGGGGCCGGATCCTCGCCTGCAGCGCCTGCAGACGTGCCTCGGCGATGGCCGGCGACAACGCCCGGGCACGCAGATAGAAATAGCCGAGTAATACACCGGTGAGAAGCAGCGAGAACATCGCGTGCCGAAGGAGGCCGGACGTGCCGACGTCGACACCGAGCTTGACCAGCGCCGCATCGAGCAGAAGCGTCTCGACAAGCATCAGCCCCAGAATCGTCATCGCCCCGGTCTGATAGGGCAGGCGTTCGAGAACGGGCGCCAGCACGTAGAGCACGAGCACGCCCACAAGCAGATGCGGCTCGACAATCGCGGCGGTCTCGAACCAGGCATCGGCAAGCGCTTCCCAACGCGATTCACGCGCGAAGACAGCGACCACCGCCGCGCCGTTGACCGCGAGCAGGATGCGCAACACCGTGCCGAGGTTGCGCAACTCGGGCAGGCCGGGTCGTCCGGTTTTTTGATTTATAATCGCTCGCATCGGGTGCTGTTGTCGGTCCGGCGTCGCCGGTTCGCGTTTCCGCCGGCGGCTGTGAACCGATCATCGCCCGGCTATTGTGGGGAAGAGCCTCCGGCGAGGCAAGTAATGTCCAGAGAAAAATCCCTCGACAAACTGGGCGCCGACGCGACGCAGGCGCGTGCCTGGTCGGGCCGTTTCGGCGAGCCGATGTCCGAGCGCATGCGGCGCTTCAACGCATCGATCGATTTCGATCGGCGGCTCGCGGACGCCGACATCGCGGCGTCCCTCGCCCACGCGCGCATGCTCGCTGCGACTGGTGTCCTGTCCGATGGCGATCGTGCCGCGATCGAGCGCGGCCTCGAACAGATCAAGGGCGAGATCGAGCGCGGCGAATTTGTGTGGAGCCGTGAGTTGGAGGATGTGCACTTCAACATCGAGAGCCGGCTTACCGCGCTCGTCGGAGACGCGGGCAAACGGTTGCATACGGCCCGCTCGCGCAACGACCAGGTCGCGACCGATCTGCGCCTGTGGCTACGCGACGTCATCGACGCGATGACCGAGAGCCTGCGCGCCCTGCGCGCCGCGTTGATCGACCTCGCAGAAAAGCACGCCGACACGATCATGCCCGGTTACACGCATCTGCAGGTCGCGCAGCCGGTGACCTTGGGCCATCACCTGCTCGCCTATGAAGCGATGCTCGCCCGCGACGCCGAGCGTCTGGTCGATTGCCGCCATCGCGTCAACCGCCTGCCGCTCGGCAGCGCGGCACTCGCCGGTACCGGCTTCCCCATCGATCGGCAGCGCGTGGCCACCGAGCTCGGTTTCGAAGCGCTGTGTTCGAACTCGCTCGATGCGGTTTCGGACCGCGACTTCGCGATCGAATTCGCGGCGGCCGCTGCGCTGATCATGATCCATCTATCACGGTTCGCCGAGGAGCTCGTTCTCTGGGCGAATCCCAGGTTCGGCTTCGTCATCATTGCCGATCGTTTCTGCACCGGCAGCTCGATCATGCCGCAGAAACGAAATCCGGATGTCGCCGAACTTGTGCGCGGCAAGAGCGCGCGCATCGTGGGTCACGTCACCGGGCTGATGGTGCTGATGAAGGCACAGCCCCTGGCATACAACAAGGACAACCAGGAAGACAAGGAGCCGCTGTTCGATACGGCGGATACCCTTAGCGATTGTCTCGCGATCATGACCGAGCTCGTCGCGACCGGTCTCGAACCCGTGCCCGATCGCATGCGCGCGGCCGCCAGTGAAGGTTTCGCCACCGCGACCGACTTCGCCGATTACCTGGTGCGCAAGGGCGCGCCATTCCGCGATGCGCACGAGGCGGTTGCCCGGGCCGTGCGGTACGCGGAAACCGCCGGCTGCGACCTCTCCGAGCTGCCGCTCGATCAGTTGCGGCAATTCTCGCCGCTGGTCGCACAGGATCTCTACGCGGCGCTCACCCTCGAAGGATCGGTCGCAAATCGCGATCACCCAGGCGGCACCGCGCCCGCGCGCGTGCGCGCCGCCGCGGCCGCAGCGCGAGCCGCCCTGTCAATATCGGTGAATAAGTGAATGGGTGAACAAGTGAACCAGGTTTCCTATCCCTGACGCTGACATTACCCGTTCACCCTCTCACCCTTTCACCGTTTCACCTGGAGCAGCGAGATGGATAAGAAAAAGACAGCGTTTATCGGCCTCGGCGTGATGGGCTTTCCGATGGCCGGGCACATCGCGCGGGCTGGCCACGCGGTGACGGTATACAACCGGACGGCCGACAAAGCGACCCAATGGACAACAAAGCACGGTGGACGCGCCGCCGAGTCGCCGGCGCGCGCCGCCGCCGATGCGGAACTGGTGATGCTGTGCGTGGGCAACGACGACGACGTGCGCGCGGTGGCGCTCGGCGCGGATGGCGCGCTGTCGACGATGAAGGCCGGCACGATTCTCGTCGACCACACGACCGCCTCGGCGACCGTCGCCCGCGAAGTGTATGCCGCCGCCAAAGCGCGCGGCGTGCGTTTCCTCGACGCTCCGGTCTCCGGCGGGCAGGCAGGCGCGGAAAACGGCAAGCTGACGATCATGGTCGGCGGCGATGCGGACGCATTCGCGCAAGCCGAGCCCGTGCTGTCCTGCTACGGCCGCGCCGTGACGCTCATGGGCGGGGCGGGGTCGGGACAGCTCACCAAGATGGTCAACCAGATCTGCGTCGCCGGGCTCGTCCAGGGACTCTCCGAAGGCATCAACTTCGGCATGCGCGCCGGGCTCGATATCGAACAGGTGCTCGACGTGATCGGCAAAGGTGCCGCGCAATCGTGGCAGATGGACAATCGCGGCAAGACGATGGCGGCGGACAAATTCGATTTCGGGTTCGCCGTCGATTGGATGCGCAAGGACCTGGCGATCTGCCTCGCCGAAGCACGCGCCAACGGCGCAGCGCTGCCGGTCACGGCGATCGTCGATCAGTTCTACGCACGGATCCAGGCGCGTGGCGGGCGTCGCTGGGACACCTCGAGCCTGATGCGGCTTCTGCGCGACTGACGGTCAGATTCGAGTTTTCAAGAGCGGACCTGCACGGTTCGTACCGACGGCGAAAAGTCGGGTCTGACCCTGTCATTCGCGGGGTGCCGCAAGGGCCTTAGGTCGCGTCGCTCCCGTCCATCACGATCTCGAAGCTGATCTCCGCGGTCCTGGCCAGCATCAGGGTGGCCGAGCAGTATTTTTCCTTCGAGAGCTTGACCGCGCGTTCGACCTGCGCGCGCTTGAGACCCTTCCCGCTCACCCGATAAGTCAGATGGATCCGCGTGAAGACCTTGGGGTCGCCGGCGGCGCGCTCGGCTTCGGCTTCGACGACACAATCCATGACCGGCTGACGCGCCTTCTTGAGAATCCAGACGACATCGAACGCGGTACATGCCGCCGTGCCGGCGAGCACCAGCTCCATCGGTCGCGGACCGAGATTTCGGCCACCCGCTTCGGGCGCGCCATCGACCACCAGCGCGTGGCCGCTCTCGGTCTCGGCGACAAAAGTTACTCCCTCAGTCCACTTGATCCGCGTTTTCACGCCGCCTCCATGCACTCAAAGTCAGCACTTGCTTACCGATTTCGAGACGGTCGAACCGACAAAGCACCAGCCTGGCCCAACGCCGCCGGACTGTTGCATGCTGCGCTGCAATATGCGAGCATTAAATCACCCTTGCGGTCCGGAGACCTCAACGTCTCTTCCGCAGGCCATTCCTCCATCCTCCTCCTATGGCGGAATGTTTACGCGGCCCCAGGGCCGCGTTTTTTTGGACCCTTTTTTGCAGTGCGGGAAATCCGCCGCATTATCCATCTCATCGAGGCTGTGTTTGACACCGTCGGCGGGTCCATATTATCATCCAAGACTTTGCAAAATGTGGGGCGGGGAAGTCCAAGCGCCGTTGCGGCGGACGTTTCCCGGCTTTTTCATCCGGATCTCATCGAAATGAAGACTTATTCCGCCAAGCCGCAGGACGTCAAGCGCGAGTGGTATCTGGTCGATGCCAGCGACAAGGTGCTGGGACGCCTCGCCAGCGCGATCGCGTTGCGGCTGCGCGGCAAGCACAAGGCGATCTTTACGCCGCATATCGACACCGGCGATTTCATCGTCGTGACCAACGTCGAGAAAATCAAGGTCACGGGAACGAAGACCGAGGACAAGCTCTATCACCGTCATAGCGGTTACCCCGGCGGTATCCGGACGACGACCTTCGGGAAGATGCAGCAACGTTTTCCGGGCCGGGCTCTGGAGAAGGCGGTCAAGGGCATGCTTCCGAAGGGACCCCTCGGCTATGCCATGCTGAAGAAGCTCAAGTGTTATGCCGGCCCGACGCATCCGCACGCCGCCCAACAGCCCAAATCGCTGGAAATCTAGAGAATCGCCATGATCGGGACTTACTATTACGGCACGGGCCGGCGCAAGAGCGCCGTGGCGCGCGTGTTCATCAAGCAGGGTTCCGGCAAATTCGTCGTCAACGAAAAGCCGGTGGACCAGTTCTTTACTCGCGAAACCGGACGCATGGTCGTCCGTCAGCCACTGAAGCTTGTCAACCACGAGGCGACCTTCGACATCATGGTCAACGTCCGTGGCGGCGGCGAATCGGGCCAGGCGGGTGCCGTCCGGCACGGCATCACCCGCGCCCTCATCGACTATGACGCACAGTTGAAGCCAACGCTGTCGAAGGCGGGCCTGGTCACTCGCGACGCGCGCGAAGTCGAGCGCAAGAAGGTCGGGCTGCACAAGGCGCGTCGTCGCAAGCAATTCTCGAAGCGCTAGCGCGGCGACTTTTCTAAGAATTTGGACGTCAGGGCCGCCGCGAGGCGGCCTTTGGCTTTCTGACGGGTCTCAGCCCCGCAGGCCGCCATTTATTCCGTTGTCATAAAGCGCCTGGGGCGATGGTAGAATCCCAGCCAGAGGACCAAAGGCCATGATCAAGGTCGGTATCGTCGGCGGAACAGGCTATACCGGAGTGGAGCTGATGCGCCTGCTCGCCGGGCATCCGCAGGCGGAGTTGCGCACCATCACCTCGCGCAAGGAAGCGGGTATGCCTGTGGCCGACATGTTCGCCAGCCTGCGCGGGATCGCCCGCCTGGCCGGCTTGCGTTACGCTGATCCCGCCGAGGCCGACCTCAAGGGCTGCAACGTCGTCTTTTTCGCCACCCCGCACGGGGTCGCGATGGCGCAGGCGCGCGAGCTCGTCGGGTCGAACGTCAAGATCGTCGACCTCGCGGCCGATTTCCGCTTGAAGGACCCGGCCACGTTCGAGCGCTGGTACAAGATGCCGCACGCCTGCCCCGAGCTGCTCGCCGAATCGGTCTATGGCCTGCCGGAGATGCATCGGGAAGCGATCAAAAAAGCCCGGATTGTCGGCAATCCGGGTTGCTATCCCACCGCGATCGAGCTCGGATTCCTGCCTCTGATCGAGGCGGGGGTGGTCGATGCCGCGCATCTCATCGCCGACGCCAAGTCGGGCGTCTCGGGCGCCGGACGCAAGGCCGAGCTTTCGCTTTCGTTCAGCGAGGCCTCCGACAACTTCAAGGCCTACAACGTCGCCGGTCACAGGCATCACCCCGAGATCGTGCAGGAGCTCAACGGCTTCAGCAAACAACCGGTGCGCGTGGTCTTCACCCCGCATTTGACGCCGATGATCCGCGGCATCCACGCCACGCTCTACGCGCGCCTGACGAAGACAGACGTCGATCTGCAGCAACTCTACGAGACGCGCTTCGCCGGTGAACCCTTCGTGGACGTCATGCCGTCCGGAAG
Source organism: Betaproteobacteria bacterium (assembly GCA_005888865.1). Lineage (GTDB taxonomy): Bacteria > Pseudomonadota > Gammaproteobacteria > Burkholderiales > Casimicrobiaceae > PALSA-1003. Next base: position 7,492 of record VBCL01000124.1, read on the forward strand.
CCATCCCGAAACGCGCTCGGTGCGCGCATCCAACGTGTGCCGGATCGCGGTACATCGCCCTCAGGATGGCGACATCGCGGTCGTCCTCGCCGTGGTGGATAACCTGGTCAAGGGGGCTGCCGGCCAAGCCATCCAGAACATGAATCTGCTGTTCGGCTTGCCGGAAACCACGGGCCTGGCCGCGCCACCGGTGCTGCCCTGATGCCGCAGGCGCTGCGCACCGTCGGCCGCCGGCTGCGCCAGACCTTCGGCATCAGTGCGCCGCGGATGGCGGTGCGCACCCACCTGTCGTGGCGCTGGCGCCTGCCCGCGCTGTTCGGCGCGATCGCGCTGACCGCCGGGGCGTGGTGGTGGGGCTTCGATTTCGGGCAATTTCTCGGTGGGTTCGATCGCGGCGCGATCACCGAGAAGCAGACCCGGCTGGAAGCCGATGCCGTGACGGTCCGGGAGGAAAACGGTCAACTCCGCGCCAGGCTCGCCGAGCTCGAGAGTGATCTCAACTTCGCCCATGGGGCGCAAACGACACTGTCCCGCCAGGCGCACGATCTGCAGAGCGAAAACGCGCTGATGAAGGAAGAGCTGGCCTTCCTGCGCACGCTCTTCAGCGACGCGGGCAAGCCAGGCACATTCACGATCCAGAGCCTGTCCGCCGAACGGGATCGGGACAATTCCTATCGCTTCAGCATGCTGGTCGTGCGGGGCGGCAAACCGAGCGATGAGTTCTCGGGTGAGCTTTCGATCATCGCCAACGTCGCGGCGGGAGGTCACAACTCCACGCTGACGCTGCCCGACGACCAGCCGGATACGGCGGCCGCCCTCAAGCTCAGGTTCAAGTATTATCAACGGGTTGAGGGAAGCTTCCGCGTTCCCCCGGGTGGGCAGCTCCGTGGCCTGCAAGCCCGCGTGCTCGAAGCCGGCCAGACAACGCCAAGGGCCACACGGAGCTTGAATCTCTCCTAGGAGACTCCCATGTTCAATCGCAAGAAAGCGGCGCCGCAGAAACGGATCGACAGCCTGATCGGCGCTGGGACCATCGTGGAAGGCGACGTGACTTTTGCCGGCGGGCTGCGCATCGATGGCACGGTCCGCGGCCACGTTGCGACGGTGGACAAACAGCCCGCAACGCTGGTCGTGAGCGAGCAGGCGACGATCGAGGGCGAAATCCGCGTCTCCCACGTGGTTATTAACGGAGCGGTCAGCGGGCCGGTCATTGCCAACGATTATCTGGAACTGCAGGCCAAGGCGCGGGTCAACGGGGATGTGACGTACCGGACGCTCGAAATGCACGTCGGCGCGATTGTCCAGGGTAAGCTTGTGCATGCGGAACAGGGATCGGCGGCGATTGTCGAGCTCAAGCGCGCCATGGCGGAATGAATTGCGCTTTGACGTAGCGCATTGACTTGAAAGTGCTCCATCTGCTAAGTTGGGTGGAATAAACAGGAGTTTGGAATGAATGCAATGACCGAAATGCCCGCGCCGCTGGTGTTTACCGATGCGGCGGCGATGAAAGTCAGGTCGCTGATCGACGAGGAAGGCAACCCCGAGCTCAAGCTGCGGGTGTTCGTCACCGGGGGCGGCTGCTCGGGCTTTCAGTACGGCTTCACCTTTGACGAAGACGTCGCGGAAGACGACACGCGGATGGACAAGAATGGGGTGACCCTGCTGATCGACCCCATGAGCTACCAGTATTTGGTGGGCGCGGAGATCGATTACCAGGAAGGCCTGGAAGGAGCGCAATTCGTCATCAAGAACCCGAACGCCACCTCGACCTGTGGCTGCGGATCGTCGTTCTCGGCTTAAGCCAATAACATTCGACGACGACGGGGGCTATGCCCCCGTTGGGCCGCTGAGGCGAAGGCGCGCTGGCGCAGTCGTCGCTAAGCGGGTGGCTCGTGCGCGGCGGCCTCCGTGGACCGTACTCGCCCGAGCGATCGGGCGTGTGTCGGCCACGCATCCGACTCGCCACGCGCGATCCCCACGCTGCGCGTGGGGCCCCTCGCTGCCGGCTCGCGTCGCTACTCGTGTGTTGAGTGGCCGCCGCGAGCCGGGTACCCGCGCGACGACGTCGTTACGCCACCGCGCGCCGAGACACAGCGCCCATCTCGCCCGGAGGCTCGTTTCATGCGCGGTAGATCGCTCCCAGCACGCGCGGCCCCCTCGCACCGGTGACCTCCGGCAGGCTGCTCGTCCGCCCTGCGAGCGCTTCGCGCGCAAGCCAGGCGAAGGCCAGCGCCTCGACCTCACCCACCGGAACGCCCAGCGTTGCCGTGGTCGCTACCGCACGTGGAGCGAGCGTGGCTTCGAGTTCCGAACGAAGCGCGATATTGTGAGCGCCTCCCCCGCAAAGCAGTACCTCCGTTGCGTTGCCACAATGCGCCGCGACGGCCTCCCCGATCGTCCGCGCGGTCAGCGCCAGCAACGTTCGCTGCACGTCGGCGGCCTCGGGCGACGGTCGTAGCGGCGCGAGATGGCGCTCGAGCCACGGAAGGTTGAAATGATCGCGGCCGGTACTCTTCGGTGGCGGCCGCGCGAAATACGCGTCGGCCTGGAGCGCGGCGAGGAGCTCCGCGTTGAGCCGCCCGGCCGCACCCCACGCCCCGTCACGGTCGAAGGGCTCGCCGGTGTGATGCTCGCACCATGCGTCGAGCAGTGTGTTGCCGGGCCCCGTGTCGAAGCCGCGCACCGGTCCTGCCGGCGGGAGATCCGTGACGTTGGCAATGCCGCCGAGATTAACGACGACGCGATGCCGATCGTGCACCCTGAACAGGGCGGCATGCAGCGCGGGGACCAGCGGCGCGCCCTGCCCTCCCGCCGCAACATCGCGACTGCGGAAATCGGCGACGACGGTAATGCCCGTCGCCTCGGCGAGCCGGGCGGGGTTGGCAAGCTGGGTGGTGTATTCCAGGTCGGGACGGTGACGGACAGTCTGGCCGTGGACACCGATCGCGGCGATTTGCGAGCGCCCGATCCCGGCCTGCCGAAGCACCGCGGCGACCGCGGCCGCGCAGCAGTCCATCAACGCGTTTGCGGCAAGCGCCGCCCGATGGATTTCGTCTTCCCCGGAGCGTTGCAGCGCGTTCAGCTCGCCCCTCAGCGCGTCGGGGAAGGCCACATGTGCAGCGGCAACGCTGTGCGGTAAGGCAGACAGATCGGCGAGCACTGCATCGACGCCGTCGACGCTGGTGCCCGACATCAGTCCGATGCAGTACTCGGACACCCGGCGTCCATCACTCGCCGCCGGCCAGCACAATCCCCCTGCCCAAAGCGAGCTCCTGGGCCAGCGGCACCACGCGCGCCAGGTAATCGACCTTCTGGGCGGCGGGAACAGGCTGCGCATTCGGCAATGCGACAGTGAGCGGATCCTCCTGCACGTTGTCGACCCGGAACTCGTAGTGCAGGTGTGGGCCCGTGGCCCAGCCGGTCTGACCGACGTAGCCGATGAGCTCGCCCTGCGCCACATGCGCCCCCCGCTTGATGCCCGGCGCAAAGCGCGACAAGTGGGCGTAAACGGTCGAATAGGTTTCCCCGTGCTGGAGCATCACGACATTGCCGTAACCGCCCTGCTCCCCGGAGACGATCACCTTGCCCGAGCCGGATGCATGCACCGGCGTTCCTTCCGGCGCGGCGAAGTCGACACCCTTGTGTGCGCGCCAGTTCTGCAGGAACGGATGCAAGCGCGCCATGGAAAATCCGGAGGTCACGCGCGTGACGGCGACTGGTGAGCGCAGGAACGCCTTTCGGGCACTTCGGCCGTCGTCGCCATAGTAGTCCTCGGTACCGTCGGGGCCGCGCCACAGGAACGCGCGATAGGCAATACCCTTGTTGATAAACTCCGCAGCGATGATCTTCCCCGTGCCGCAGAGGTCGCCCTCGATCCGGCGCGTTTCGTAGACGACCGTGAAGCGATCGCCTTGGCGCAGATCGTGGTGGAAATCGACGTCGCCTCCGAAGATGTCGGTCAGTTGAGTCGTTACCGTGTCAGGAAGGCCGACGGCATCGGCCGCGGCGAACAACGACGTCCGGATTTCGTTGGCGCGGAGCTCCAGCCCCATCGCCGCCTCTGGGATTGCGCTCCGGGCGACGAACGGGACGCCCTCGCGATCCGCCGCGCGATCGACGGCGAGCAGCTCGCCGTTCGGCGCGAGGGAACGCAGCGCTATCAGCTTGCCTTCGCCGTCGGTCAGCGCGCGAAGCGATCGGCCTGGCCGAAGCTGGTAGAGCGAGCGCGCTCCTCCGTCGGCGCGCAGAAAACTCTGCGCCGCGGCATCGTCGACCCCCAGCCGGGCGAGCACGCTGCCCAGCGTATCCCCGCGGCGGATCTGCTCCTCGCGCCAGTAGCCTTGGTCGGCCTCGGGCAGGCTCATTGGGGGCAACACCAGGTCGCGGACGATGCGCTCGCTCGGAACGCTCTCCAGCGTCGTATCGGGCGCCAATGCGAATGCCGCGACACCGCCCAGCGCCATCAGCGCCAGGGCCGCGACGACGCGCACCACGTACACGCCGGGCGCGGTCTCGCTTTGCGCTAGAATTCGCAGTTTCCTCGCCAAAGCAGTCCAATCGCTTCCGCCGCCGCGACGCGCGGCTCGTGGATTGTAGCAGACCCTCGATGCCATGAAACCCGACTCGCTCGACGTCTCCGGACAACTCGCCGTGTTCAAGCGCGGCGCGGACGAGTTGATCGTCGAGGCCGAGCTCGCGGACAAGATCGGCCGCGGCAAGCCCTTGCGCATCAAGGAGGGCTTCGATCCGACGCGGCCCGACCTGCACCTGGGCCACACCGTGCAGTTTAACAAGCTCCGGCAATTGCAGGAGCTCGGCCACCACATCATTTTTCTAATTGGCGATTTTACCGGCATGATCGGCGACCCGACCGGCCGCAACGTCACGCGCCCGCCGCTGACGCCCGACGAACTGGCTGCCAACGCCAGGACGTACACCGATCAGGTGTTCCTCATCCTCGATCGTGAGCGCACCGAAGTCGCCTACAACTCGAAATGGCTCTCGGCGCTCGGCGCCGACGGCATGATCCGGCTCGCAGCCAGATACACGGTCGCGCGCATGCTCGAGCGCGACGATTTTGCCAAGCGCTACCGCGAGGGCCAGCCGATCGCCGTGCACGAGTTCCTCTATCCGCTGGCGCAGGGCTACGACTCGGTGGCCCTCAAGGCCGACGTCGAGCTGGGAGGCACCGACCAGAAGTTCAACCTGCTTGTCGGCCGCGAGCTGCAGCGCCACTACGGCCAGGAGCCGCAGTGCATCCTCACGCTTCCCCTGCTGGAGGGGCTCGACGGCGTGAACAAGATGTCGAAGTCGCTCGACAACTACATCGGCATCACCGAGCCGCCGCAGGAAATCTTCGGCAAGCTCATGTCGATCTCCGACGAATTGATGTGGCGCTATTTCGAGCTGCTGTCGTTCCGCCCGCTCGATGAGATCGCCAAACTCAAGCGCGAATGCGTTGGAGGCCGCAATCCCCGCGACGCGAAGGTGATGCTGGCGCAGGAGATCGTGACGCGCTTCCACTCGCGCGAGGCGGCGCAAGCCGCGCTCGTCGAGTTCGAAGCGCGCTTCAAGGACGGCGCGATGCCCGAGAACATGCCCGCGGTGACCGTGCACAGCGCCGGCAGCGGATTGCCGGTCGCGCAGCTCGCCAAGCAGTCCGGCGTCGTGGAATCGACCAGCGAGGCGCTGCGGCTGATCGCGCAACGGGGACTCAAGCTGGACGGCGAAGTGGTCGTGGATAACCGTGTCGTCGCAGCGGGCACGACGGTGGTCGTGCAGGCCGGTAAGCGGAGATTCGCGCGCGTCACCGTGGTCTAGGGAAACTAAGGGTCGGTCACGCGATCCCAGGGTTGCCCGCGACGCCAAGCAACCTCGGCCGGTTGAGTCGGCGTGGTGCGATCGTCTTCTGCGCCTTCATGTAGCGTCCCACCACGTCCCAGATCGCCTCGCCGCCACCCGCCCGGGCCTCCTCGGAGACCGGCGCCCAGCCCGCAACCTTGTATCGCTTGTCGGCATCGAGCGGTGTGCCGCGCAGCCGCAGGTCGCCGATGCGCGAGCCTGCCCCCGCATTGGGATCGCAACTGTAGGTGAGGCCGCCGACACGCACCATGTCGCCGCCCTGCTGATAGTACGGATCCGGTCGAGGATCGCCTTGATCGCCTCGCCCGTGAGCTCGTTGACCGTCACGTAGGGGTACGTGATCGCGGTCTGGTCGAGCAGCTGCTCATAGGTTACGGGCTGGCCCGGCAGCAGCGTCGTTCCCCAGCGGAATCCGGGCGAGAAGGCAATCTCGGAATCTTTCTCGGCCATGAGCGCGTCCAGGATCAGCTGATCGAAGCTGCCGTTGAAATTCCCGCGACGGTAGAGGACGTCTTCGGTGACGGCCAGCCGCTCGCCGAGCTTTGGCGCGTGCGGCGCGCGAAGGCGCGCAATCTGCTGCGCCATCGCGGGATCCGCGGGCAGCAGGTTCGCGAACACGGGGAGCAGACGGTAGCGGATATCGGCGAGCCTGCCACTTCTTACCTCGAGATCGACCACCGCCAGGAACTTGCCGTTGCATCCCGCGTTGGTGACGAGCGTCGTGCCGCTGGCGTTGACCACACGTATCGGCCGCGGAACGCCGTCGTGCGTGTGGCCGCCGAGGATCACGTCAATGCCGGTCACTCGGGAAGCGAGCTTGAGATCCACGTCCATGCCGTTGTGCGACAGCAGGACCACGACACTTGCCTTGCGGCGCGCATCATTCACGGTCTGCTGCATCTCCTGTTCGCGGATCCCGAAGCTCCAGTCGGGGACGAAGTAGCGCGGGTGCGCGATCGGCGTGTACGGGAATGCCTGGCCGATGATTGCGACCGGAATCCCGTTGACCTCGCGCAGCGTGTAGGGCGCAAACACGGCGTCGCCGAAATCCGTCGTGCGAACGTTCTGCGCGACGAATTCCGTGGCGTCCTCGAGCTCGCGCTCGATCGCTGCCTTCACGCGTTCCGCGCCGTAGGTGAATTCCCAGTGGCCGGTCATCACGTCGACGCCGAGGAGTCGGGTCGCCTCGATCATGTCGGCGCCCCGGCTCCATAACGAGGTCGCAGAACCTTGCCACGTATCGCCGCCGTCGAGCACAAGGGCACCGGGCCGATCGGCCTTGAGCGATGCGATCAACGTGGCCAGGTGCGCGAAGCCGCCAACCTTGCCGTAGGTGCGCGCCGCGTGAACGAAATCGAGCGAGGTGAACGCGTGAGCCTCCCTGCTTCCGCGCTTGATCCCGAAGCGCTTCAGCAGGGCTTCGCCGACAAGGTGCGGAGGCCGGCCCGCGGCCTCACCGACACCGAGGTTGACGCCGGGCTCGCGGTAGTACGTCGGCAACAGTTGCGCGTGGCAGTCGGTGAAGTGCAGCAGGTGGACGTTGCCGAACCGCGGCAGGCGGTAGAAGGTATCGACGTCCCTAGCCCCGACCCTGGGCGTGTCGAGTGCGAGTCCGGCGGCCGACGCAGCGGCCAGCACGTGCAGAAACTCGCGGCGATCCACCGGACGATATTAGCACGCGCTCGATGGCGCGCGCCCCGCGGGCAGGGCCGGTCAACGGGTCGAGGGATGACGCTCCGTCATGCACTCGGAGCGCCATCCCGGTGGCCCGAACGCATAGCGAGCGCGCTCGCGCCAACTCGCCGCCGTGTAGAGATCATTCGCCATCGCCAGCCACTCGTGAAACGCGATCCTGATCGGATTGTACGAATCGAGGGGCTTGACCAGCCCATAGCGACACGGAACGTCGACACGCTCCTCGACGAACGTGCCGAACAGCCGATCGAACACGATCAGCACGCCGCCATAGTTCGCGTCGAGGTATTCCAGGTTCGAGGCGTGATGCACGCGATGGTGCGAAGGCGTGTTGAACAGCCATTCGAAAGCGCCGAGCTTTGGAACTAATTCGGTGTGCAGCCAGAACTGGTAGGTGAGGTTGAGCGCTAGCACTGCCGCCACCGCGACCGGATGGAACCCGAGCAGCACCAGCGGCACGAAGAACACCCCTGCGCCGGTGACCGCGGCGGTCCAGCCCAGGCGATACGCGGCCGAGAAGTTGAAGTGGCGAACCGAGTGATGCACCGCGTGCGAGGCCCAGAACCAGCGCGACTCGTGGCTCACGCGGTGCTGCCCGTAGTAGCAGAGCTCACTCGCGAGAAAGAGCAGCGGGGGCGCCCAAGCGTTATCGAGCGGGATCGTGAACAAGCGATGGTCCCAAATCCAGAAAAACGCACTCCCAATGAGCCCTGCCGTGACGAGCCCCAACGCTCTTTGCCCCAGCGCGATGGCCAGTGATGCCGCGCTCTCGCGCCAGTCGAAGTTCCCGCGCCCGAGGTGGCGGCCGAGCCACGCCTCGACACCAGCCAGCAGCACGAGCAGGGGCAGAAGCCCGACCAGCGGAAGCTCGAGCGTTTGCATTCGGGAGCTCCTTTCGTTCGTTGGCCGGGACGAGATCGAGCCGCCCGGTGCATGACACCCATGCTAAACATCCAACGTCGGCAGTCGATGTCTCGACGGCGGCGCTCGGTTGCGGGCGATTACGGCGACAGGCGCGGCTAACGGTCTGTAACATATCCTCCCGTGCCGCAGCCTCGGCCGGTCGTTAAACTCCTCGCCGGACATGAACAATGAGCCCGCTGTGCCTCCGCCAATCAAGGTGGTCGTCGTCGACGACGAGGCGGAGCTGCGCGCACTGCTGCAACGCTACCTGACAGGCCGCGGGTTCGTCGTTCGGGTCGCCGCCGACGCGACCCAGCTCGACCGTCTTCTGCAGCGCGAGAGCTACGACATGCTCGTGCTCGACCTGGCGCTTCCGGGCGAGGACGGGCTCTCCATCTGCCGGCGCCTTCGCGCCCAGGGCGAGACCATCCCGATTCTCATGCTGACCGCGCGCGGCGACCCCGTGGATCGCATCGTCGGTCTGGAAATGGGTGCCGACGACTATCTGCCGAAGCCGTTCGACCCGCGCGAGCTCGTGGCGCGCATCCAGGCGATGATCCGCCGTCAGACGCTGCTCGGGCCCCATGTCGCGAGCGACGCGGAAACCATCGCCTTCGGTCCGTTCACGCTCGACACGCTCGCGCGTCGCCTGTCGCGCGACGGCCGCGAGATCGAGCTGACGAGCGGCGAGTATGCGCTGCTCCGAGCGCTCGCCACCAACCCGCAGCGACCGCTTTCGCGCGAGCGCCTCAAGGACCTGGCCTACGGCCGTGCGCACGACGCGACCGATCGCAGCATCGACGTGCAGGTCCTGCGCTTGCGCCGCCTCATCGAAGCGGATCCGGCCAAGCCGCGCTACATCCAGACGGTGCGTAATGTCGGCTACGTGTTCATTGCCGTCGCCGCCACATCGTGAGCCTCGTCCCCCGAACGCTATTCTGGCGCAACGTTCTGGTGATGATGGCGCTGATCGCCCTCGCCGAGGCGGCCAGCTCGGTCATCTACCTGCAGTACGTCCAGAAGCCGCGGGTCGTCCAGCTCGCTGCCCTGACTGCGCTCTACGTCGATGCCGTGCGGGCATCCCTCTCCGGTCGATCGTCTGCGGAGCGCGCCGCTTTCCGCGACGAGATCAATGCCTCGCAGCGTGTGCGCCTGCTTCCGGAAACGGCAGCCGTGCCGCCGTTCACCGTGCCGCTCAGTCCAGCGGTGCGCCTGTATGTTCGCGAGCTCGCGCAGCGCCTCGGCGC
>VBCL01000532.1 GCA_005888865.1 Betaproteobacteria bacterium
CGACGGGTACGTCGACCTTGCCGGCGATCTCGGCCTGCGCGTCGATGTCTTCCGGTGCGCATGGCGCTTCGGCAAAGTACGGATGCCACGGCTCGAGTGCCTCGATCAGCGCGATTGCCTCAGCGAGCGTGTGGCGCCAATGCAGATCGACCATGATGTCGACGTCGGGGCCGTGCGCTTCGCGTAAGGCACGCATCTCCTCGATCACGCCTTGGCCGGAGATGGCAGCGGCGAACTTGACCCCTTGAAATCCTTGCGCGGTGAGCTCACGCGCGAGCGCGACGCGTTGGTCCAGGGTCGCGCGCGGCAGCCCTGACGCGTACGCCGGGATGCGTTCGCGCTGCTGGCCGCCGAGAAGGTCGTAGATCGGCCGCCCGGTGAGCTTGCCCTTGAGATCCCAGAGTGCGATGTCCACGCCGGCGAGCGCGTCGGTGAAAAATCCGCTCCAGTGCCCGCGCACGCGCATGAGGGCATAGAGCTCATCCCACAGTGCAGCGACGTCATCAGGCTCGCGTCCGAACAACCGTGGCGCAAGCACGTCCTCGATGATCGCGACCACTGCCTGGGGCGCGACGATGCCGTAGGTCTCGCCCCACCCCACCGTGCCGTCCGTGGTCGTAATCTTCACCAGCACCGAGCGATCGAATACCGGATAGATCGTCCGGTTGCCGGCTCGAACGAAGTAGCCGCGCTCGTTCACGCGTTCGCCAGGACCGAGCGGACCGAGGTACGGCACTTCGCGCGGCAGCGTGACGACGATAGGTTGGACCGAGCGGATCGTCGCGGCCATCGTCAATTCGCCAGCGCGCCCTGCGTCATGCCGCTCACCAGGAACGGCTCGAGCAGCAGGAAGAGCACGAATACCGGCACGAGCGAGAGGGTGCCCACGGCCATGAGACTCGGCCAGTCGACCAGATACTCGCCGAGAAACGATTGCATCCCGACGGTGAGCATCCAGAGGTCGGGATCGGTCACCAGAGTTCGCGCGAAGACGAAGTCCGACCAGGTCACGATCGCCAGGTACGTGGCGCACGCCGCGAGGCCGGGACGGGCAAGCGGCAGCACGACGTACCAGACCGCTTGCGCGCCGTTGCAACCGTCGAGCATCGCCGCAAGTTCGATCTCACGCGGGATGCTGTCGAAAAAACCCTTCATCAGCCAGGTCGCGAACGGCACGCCGACGGCCGCGTTGGCGAGCATGAGCCCGAATCGATGATTGATCAGACCGAAGGTCGAGAAGCCGATGAAGAACGGGATGACGATCAGGCTCGCGGGCAGCATCTTCGACACGAGCAACGCGAAGCCCGCGCCCTGCTGCGCGCGGTTCCTGAAGCGCGACAGGCTGTAACCGGCAAGTGTGGCGATCGTCAGGCTCACTACCGTTGCGCCGAGCGTCACGGCCATGCTGTTGCCGAGCCAGGTCAGGACGGGCTTCCGCGCGAGCACTGCCACGAAGGCATCCAAGCTCACGGCCGACAGTTTGGGCACGAGAACGGGCACACGCGAACGCGTAAGCTCGCTTGGAAGCACGGCGGTCAGGACCATCCAGTAGATCGGGAACAGGACGACGGCTGCGATGGCCAGCGCGGCCAGGGTAAGCAGCCACCGGCGCGAGCCGGTCATCAGAAGTACTCCCGGCGCAGCGTGCGCATCGACACGAGCGCGAGCAACGCGGCGAGCACCATGGTCAGTACGCCCAGCGCCGATGCGGTGCCCATACGGAAGAATGCAAACGCTTCCTGGTAGTTACGCACCGCCAGCGTCTCGGTGGCGCGGTCGGGACCGCCGCCCGTCGTGACGTAGATGATGTCGAACTCGCGCAGCGCCCAGAGCGTGTTGAGAATCGCACCGAGCGCGGCCGGCGCGCGGATGCCGGGCCAGGTGATGAAGCGGAAGCGCTGCCACGCGCTCGCGCCGTCGACGCGCGCCGCCTCGTACAAGGTCGTCGGGATGGCCTGCAGCCCCGCCAGCAGTGTCAGTGTGAAAAACGGGTACGCCTTCCAGGCAGTGGCCACGATGACCGCGCCGAGCGCGGTGTGGTCATTGGCGAACCAGGCGAGGTCGGTGGAGAGCCATGCCAGTTGCCGAAGCATGGCGTTGACCACGCCGAACGAGCCATCCAGTAGCCACAGAAATACGCTCACGATCACACCTGGAACCGCCCACGGCAGCAGGATGACGCTGCGCAACCAGCGCCTGCCCGGAAACACGCGGTTGAGCAGCAATGCGCACGACAGCCCCATCGCGAACGCAGGAGCGATCGTGCCTACGAGATAGACAAGCGTCACTCCGACGCTGTGCCAGGTCGCCTCGCTGGCAAGAACGGTCGCGTAGTTCCCAAGCCCGGCCGGCAATGCAGAAAGACGAAGCACGTCGAGCGTCTTGCCCAGCCTGAAGCTGGTCGTGACGACCAGGTACAACGGATACGCGATGAGGAAGCCGACGGCGAGGAGCGCCGGCGAGAGCAGCGCGTACCCGACCCAGCGGGACCGCCCGATCATGGCAGCGGCACGGCGGCGTTCAGCTCTTTCTGCAGGTTGGCCAGGA